>CAZMZN010000008.1:0-5937 GCA_964570945.1 uncultured Gammaproteobacteria bacterium | reverse complement strand
GGTTCTAGTAGTGCTTCGTAAGCGGCAATATTAGCTGGAGCTCCTGACAGCGGTTGGACATTAACATGTTCTGCGTCAAAAATTTTTTTCGCGCGATCAATAGCCAATTGTTCTATTTCATCTATATTATGACAGCCGCCATAATACCTTCTTCCGGGATATCCTTCGCTGTATTTATTGGTTGCTACAGAACCTAATGCTTCCAATACGGCTCTGGAAACAAAATTTTCAGAAGGTATCATTTCCAAGCTTTCTTGTTGCCGTTTTAATTCTTGTTGCAGGGAGTCGGCGACCTGCGGATCAAATCTTCTTAAAAACATAAACGTATTTATTATACGCCAGATTGGCTTTTTGTTTAATACTTTACTCTTTGCGCCTGAGTGATACAATAAAAATGTATGATTCAGGCAAAAAATGTATTCATAATTGGAATTGGTGGGATCGGTACTTCTGCTGCGGCCAAATGGTGGAAAGCGCAAGGTGCGAAAGTTTCTGGTTCCGATGTTTATCGCAATGGTATTGTTCACGATCTCGAAAACGAAGGTATAAAAGTGTATTTAGGGCATAGCGCTGATAATATACCTTTTGATTGTGATTTGGTTATTCATTCGCGTGCAGTTCCGGTCGGTAATGTGGAAAGACAGGTGGCTGCTGAAAGAGGTATTTTAGATATCTCTTATCCTGAATTTTTAGGTGAATTGTCAAAATTACATAAAACAATCGCTGTAAGCGGTACGAACGGCAAAAGTACAACCACAGCGATGATTGCTTCTGTTTTGATCGAAGCTAATTTGGATCCGACAGTTGTCTTAGGGTCAAAAATGGCTGATTGGCCGCATAAAAATTTACGTATCGGCAATGGTGACTTGTTGGTAACTGAAGCATGTGAACATATGGCCAGTTTTTTGAATATCATGCCCGATATAGCGATTGTAACTAATATTGAAGAAGATCACTTGGATTTTTATAGGGATTTGGATCAGATTCGGGATACTTTTCAGTTGTGGATTGATAAGGCGAAGAATGCCGTAGTTATCAATAAACGCGATAAGGAATCGCAAAAATTAAAAATAAAGAAGAAAATTGAATTTGATTATAGTGATAGAGTGGTGGCGTCAGGCAAGCAAAAATTTGTTGTTGACGGCGATGAATATGAATTGTCAATTCCCGGTGAATTTAATGTTCAAAACGCGGCTGCCGCTATAGCTGTCGGGCGATATTTGCAAATCAAGCCGGAAATTATAAGAAACGCATTAGTTAAATTTAAAGGAACATGGCGCCGTTTTGAAAAGGTTGGTTTATGGAAAGGAGCCGAGATTTATAGTGATTACGCTCATCACCCCACGGCTATCCGAGGCGCGATACGCGCTTTTAAGGAATTTTTTCCCGATCGGCGTTTAATAGTTGTATTTCAGCCCCATCAACATTCAAGAACCCATGAATTATTTGCCGAATTCGTGAAATCGTTTGATGAGGCGGATATCGCGATGATTATGGAGGTATATGAAGTTGCCGGTCGAACCGAGGAAAAATACGAGTCCGGTCAAGATTTGGTTGATGAAATGAAAAATTTAAGAAAAATACCCGTCTATTATGTGGCTGATATTAAAAAAGCTGAAAACAAATTGCGTGATTTGGTCAAAAAAGATGATATTATTGTGTGTATGGGGGCAGGTTCTATAGATGAATTAGCAAGAAAACTAGTATGATTTTCCCAGTATGATTTCCAATGATTGTCGTATAAAATTAAAAGAAATTTTTACAGACAGATATTTAGAAAACGAACCTTTGTCGCGTCATATTAATTTTCGCGTCGGTGGCCCGGCGGCAGTTTTTTGCATTGTAAAAAATATTAATGAATTAACGGAAGCTTTGTCGATTATTGGTGACAGATGTAATCATTTTATTCTTGGTGGCGGAACCAATGTTCTTGCCAGTGATCGCGGTTTTGACGGCGTTGTTTTTAAAATATCGTTAAATAGTGTTGACTTTCAAAAAACCGATATGATAGCCGAAGCAGGAGTTTTATCTGTCGTTGCTGCCAGAATAGCGGCCGAGCATGGATTATCAGGATTGGAATGGGCGTCTACATTACCTGGTACGGTCGGTGGCATGGTGCGCGGTAATGCTGGTTGTTTCGGTGGCGAAGCAAAAGATGTTATCAAATATGTGCGTATTATCAGGGCCGGTAAAATTATTAAGTTGAATAATAAAGATTTAAAATTTTCATACAGGCATTCATTGATCAAAGATACAAATGATATTGTCTTGGAAGCTGTTTTTGCTTTGCAGCGAGGTGATAAAGAAGAAATAAAGAAAAAAATGGCGGAGATAATGGTGGCGCGTAAAAAATCTCAACCTTTGAAAAGTGGAACGGCCGGTTGCACTTTTAAGAATTATGAAATCAGAGATAATGATGATATAGAAAATTTCAAAAAACTGGGTGTGCCGTATGGTATGCTTAAAAACGGCAAAATCAGCGCCGGTTGGTTGATTGATAAGGCGGGGTTAAAAGGGTTTAAAATAGGCGGCGCACAAATCAGCGATGAGCATGGTAATTTCATTATTAATGACGGCACAGCAACAGCTGATGACATCGTGCAATTAATTTCTGTAGCAAAAACAAAGGTGCGTGATAAATTTAATCTTCAACTGGAAGAAGAAATACAATTATTCGGTTTTTAGTCAGGTTATTAGAGCGGCGGAGATAAGCGATTATCTACGATGTTCTAATAAGCTGTAATTTATGACTATGCGTATCACACAAATTAATGGCACCAATATGGAATTAACCGAAGCCATCAAGGCTCGAGTAGAAAAGAGATTATCATCTTTGGAAAAATTTTGTCTTGACATTGAGCCTTGTGATGTTGCGGTTGATGTGGGAAAAACAACCAAAGGCCAAAATAAGGGGAAGATTTTTAGAGCCGAATTCAATTTGACTGTTCCTGGAACTCTATTAAGAGCTGAAACTGTTGCAGAAGATTTGTATGTCGCGATTGATTTGGCTTCCAAGGATTTAAAAAGGCAAGTTAAAGAATATCGCAAAAAACACAAGCAACATAAATAAAAAAGCGCGCTCCCAAGAAGGAGCGTGCTGAACTTGAAAAAAAGATGAATTACAGGCACAATAAGCCGGAGATTTATTTATGAACACATTAATTAAAAAGATTTTTGGCGACGACGCCGCTAAAACACTTAAACAATTAAAAGCTGAAGTTCCAAAAATTAACGCTCTGGAACCGGAAATGGAAAAGTTATCTGATTTTGAACTGAAAAATAAAACTGAAGAATTTAAAAATCGTTTGGTTAATGGAGAAAACCTGGATGATATATTGTATGAAGCTTTTGCTGTGGTGCGTGAAGCGGCAAAGCGAACTATTGGCCAAAGGCATTACGATGTTCAAATTATAGGAGGTTTGGCTTTGCATAAAGGCATGATCGCCGAGATGAGAACCGGAGAGGGAAAAACTTTAACTTCAACGCTGGCTATTTATTTGAATGCGCTATCCGGCAAAGGGGTGCATGTGGTTACGGTCAATGATTACTTGGCGAAGCGAGATACGGTTTGGATGGGGCAAATCTTTGCCTTTCTTAACTTGTCCGTTGGCTGTATTCAACAGGAGGGCGGTTATATATATGACGAGCATTTTACCGCCGATGCCGAGGAGGAAGAAGCTTTGGATAAAGAGCGAGATACAACGGGTTCCTTTAAGGTTCAAATGGATTTTTTAAGGCCGGCCAGCCGCAAAGAAGCTTATGCGGCAGATATTACATATGGAACAAATAATCAATTCGGTTTTGATTATTTACGCGATAATATGGCGACTTCCTTGGATCAGATTGTGCAAAGAGATCTTCATTACGCCATTATAGATGAAGTTGATTCTATTTTGATTGATGAAGCCAGAACTCCTTTGATTATTTCCGCGCCTGCAGAAGAATCGGCGGATTTATATTATCGTTTTGCTCAACTAGTTAGAGATTTAAAGGAAAACGAAGATTATAATTTGGATGAAAAAATGAGAACAGCCACTTTCACTGAGCAAGGATTGGAAAAATTGGAAAAACGGTTAGGTGTAGATAATTTATATGAACAAGGCCTGGAACAAATTCATCATGCCGAACAAGCTTTGAAAGCTCACGCTTTATTTAAGAAAGATCGTGATTATGTTGTTGTGAACGGTGAGGTAAAAATTGTCGATGAATTCACCGGTCGTATTTTGGAGGGGCGACGTTATTCTGAAGGTCTGCATCAAGCAATTGAAGCAAAGGAAGGGGTAGAAATAAAAAAAGAAAGTAAAACTCTGGCAACGATAACATTCCAAAATTATTTTAGGATGTATAAAAAATTAGCCGGTATGACCGGAACGGCCGCGACCGAGGCGGAAGAATTTCAACAAATTTATAATTTGGATGTTGCGGTGATACCGACTAATAAGCCAATTGCGCGCATTGATTTGGTTGATCAGATTTATAAGACTGAAAAGGCTAAATTTTTGGCTATTGTTGATAAAGTTAAAAAATTGCAAGAAAAGGGCCAACCGGTTTTGATTGGTACCACGTCAATTGAAAAAAATGAATTGATGGATCAATTGTTAACAGCCGCTGGTATTAAACATGAAATGTTAAATGCAAAAAACCATGAACGAGAAGCGCAAATCATTGCTCAAGCCGGTCGTAAAGGCGCGGTTACAGTGGCTACCAATATGGCCGGGCGAGGCGTTGATATTATTTTAGGCGGCAATCCCGGTAGCGAAGAAGAAAGAGAAGAAGTAAAGAAGCTGGGCGGATTATTTGTGATTGGCAGCGAGCGGCATGAATCAAGGCGTATTGATAATCAATTGCGAGGTCGTGCCGGCAGGCAGGGAGATCCCGGCGCAACCCAATTTTATCTTTCTTTAGAAGATGATTTGATGCGCATTTTTGCTTCCGACAGAGTTAAAAAGATAATGGAAACTTTGCGTATAGATGAAAGTACGCCAATTCAAAGTAAAATGGTGGCAAAATCAATTGAAAAAGCTCAAGAAAGGGTTGAAGGCCATCATTTTGATACTCGTAAGCATGTTTTGCAATACGATGATGTTTTGAATCGGCACAGAACGGCAATTTATGAATGGAGACGCAAAATTTTGATGGGGGAAATTGATCCTGAAGCGGAAATCCGCGTTTTAGTGCAGGAAGAAGTGGAAAAAGTTATATTCTTTCATACTGATGAGAAAAGAAGCGAGCATATTCCCGATGAATTTAAGGAAGGAAAAAAATCAGATTGGAATCCGCAAGAGATTATTGAGTCTCTCAATACTATTTTGCCGTTAAATCCGGAAAATAAAAAAGAAATTTTAGAAATTTTTAAAGAGCAAACCCGTGATCAGGAAAAGTTGGCAGTGCAAAGGTCGGCAGCGATCGCTTATTTTCAAACAGCGGTTGATTATGTTTTAACAGAGGCTCGACAAATTTTGGGGGATGAGCATTTTGATCGTTTATTACGAACAATTTTGTTGCGCGCGAATGATAATGCTTGGGTGCGTCATTTGGATGCTATGACTTATTTGCGTCGTTCTGTTGGTTTGCGCGGCTATGGGCAGCGAGATCCGTTGGTAGAATATAAACGAGAGGCGTTTATATTATTTAATTCCATGCAAGAAGATATTCGTCGCGATGTCGTTTACAGTGTATTTAAATACATTCATCAATCCATAAAAGCTCAAAAAATAATTCAAATGGCACCTTCAATTTTGGAAAAAGCAAAAGTAATAATGAGCGGAGCGCAAAAAACAATGCAAAAAAACAGTGGTGCCGTGCAAAATACAAACAGTGGTACAGATATAAAAAAGGTCGGCCGTAACGAACCTTGCCCCTGTGGAAGCGGAAAGAAATACAAGAAATGCCATGGGCGATAAAGGTATTTACAAAAATTAAAGCAAGATATAAGGC
>CAZMZN010000007.1:0-12462 GCA_964570945.1 uncultured Gammaproteobacteria bacterium | reverse complement strand
ACCCCAAACTATACAATTCTTCAATAATTTGATTTTTGTCTATTGTGCTTATATTTAAAATTGGAAATTCTAACAAATCATTATTTGATACTAATAAACGACCGTTATCTGTTAATGCAACGACAATATTTTTAATTTTATAAACCGCCATATTTTAATTAATCTAATAAAGCCGCCTTCTCAGGAAGGCGGCTTATTTATTTCAGATTAGCTGCAACCACTGGTGGCGCCGCAATTGAGGCATTTATAGCAAGCCCCGTTTCTCACCATCATTGAACCGCATGTGTCGCAAGCCGGAGCGTCAGACATATTATCAAATGTACCGGTTAGCAATTGATTACCAGCTTCAGCTTCAGAAACAACTTCTTTCACCGTCTTATTTATTGATTCACTAAATAGCTTGACCTGCTGCGTATTTTGCGCCTGGCCTTCTGTATCGTTTTCTTCATTTTTTTCATCCTCAATATCATCATTCACATTATCCACTTCATCATCGCTCGGCAAGGAAATGTTATTAATACCAACCCTTATCTGTTCTTCCGGGGTTAAAAACTTCAGCGCAAGCCAGCGAAAAATATAATCAACGATTGATTTAGCCATGCGAATATTTGGATTTTGCGTAAAACCAGACGGCTCAAAACGCATGTGCACAAATTTATTAACCAAAACTTGCAAAGGTACACCGTATTGCAATGCCATTGAAACACTTGTAGCAAAAGCATCCATTAATCCAGAAATAACACTTCCCTGCTTTGCCATTGTGACAAATAATTCCCCCGGCGATCCATCATCATACAACCCAACCGTTATATAACCTTTATAATTCGCAATTGTAAATCTATGGGTTATTGATTTACGCTCATCCGGCAACCGTCGGCGGCGAGGAATATTAGCTAATTTTGCACTTTGCTTTTTAGTATCGCTTTTCTTTTCTTGACTGCTATCCGACTTATCAGAAGTGGTCAAAGCTTGCTGTCTTTTTGATCCATCGCGATAAATGGCAATTGCTTTTAAGCCCATTTTCCACCCCTGCATATAAACATCCTCTATATCTTCCACCGTTGCTTCGTTGGGCATATTGACGGTTTTAGAAATTGCTCCCGATAAAAATGGTTGTACAGCTGCCATCATTCGCAAATGACCCATATAATGAATTGATCTAGTTCCATTTTTAGCTCGAAAAGCGCAATCAAAAACCGGTAAATGTTCATCCTTCAGATGAGGAGCACCTTCAATGGTATCTTGCTTCTCAATGTAATCCATTATTTCTTCAATTTGCTCGTCGTTATAACCCAACGATTGCAAAGCCGGCTTAACGGTATTATTAACAATTTTGATCATTCCGCCTCCAACGAGCCATTTATATTTAACTAACGCGATGTCAGGTTCAACTCCCGTTGTGTCGCAATCCATCATAAATGAAATTGTACCGGTAGGCGCCAAAACAGAAATTTGCGCATTGCGAAAACCATATTTTGAACCATTATTCAAAACCTTGTCCCAGATATTTCGCGCTTCATTCAATAAATCAGCCGGTACACCTTCTTCCTTAATATTTTTTGCCGCATCGCGATGCTTTGACATTACATCCAAAAACGGCTCTTTATTTTTTTCATAGTATTTAAAAGGACCGATTTTCTCAGCGATTTTTGTTGATTGATAATATGTATGCCCGGAAAGCACGGAAGTTATAGCGGCAGCCATATTACGCCCTTCGTCGGAATCATAAGCTAAACCGCGGCTCATCAATAAAGCTCCCAAATTAGCATAACCAATACCAAGAGGGCGGTAATCAAAACTATTTTGCTCAATTGCCGGTGTTGGATAACTGGCGTTACCAACGATAATTTCCATCGCTGTAATAATTACCTCAGCCGCTTTCTTAAAAGCTTCAACATCAAATTCCGCTTTTCCATTTATCAATTTACGATAACGCATCAAATTTAGAGATGCCAAATTGCATGAAGTATCATCTAAAAACATGTATTCTGAGCACGGATTTGAAGCATTAATACGACCAGAATTTTTACAAGTATGCCATTTATTGATAGTGGTATCGTATTGAATACCCGGATCTCCGCATGTCCATGCTGATTGTGCCATTTTTCTCCATAAATCACGTGCTTTATATTTTAATGACGGTTTACCGGTTGTAATTTCATATGTTGTCCATTCTTCATCATTTTCAACCGCTTTCATAAATTCATCTGTTACACGAACAGAATTATTGGCGTTTTGAAAAAATACAGAACTATAAGCTTCGCCATCCATGGAACCGTCATACCCCGCATCCATAAGTGCCCAGGCCTTTTTTTCTTCTTTTACTTTACTGTCTATAAATTCTTCAATATCCGGATGATCAATGTTTAAAATTACCATCTTAGCCGCTCGCCTGGTTTTTCCTCCTGATTTAATAATACCCGCAAAAGCATCAAAACCCTTCATAAAAGACACCGGGCCAGATGATTTACCATTTGAACCGCCCAAAAATTCACGAGAAGAACGCAAATTAGATAAATTTGACCCAGCACCAGATCCTTGCTTGAACAACATTGATTCCGTTGAAACCAATTGCAAAATAGATCTCATATCATCTTCAACCGAATTAATAAAACAAGCACTGCATTGAGGATGTTCATTGATACCAACATTAAACCAAACGGGACTGTTAAAGGCCGCTTTTTGATTGACTAATAAATGAGTTAATTCTTCCTCAAAAATTTGTGCGTCTTTTGCGCTATAAAAATAACCGTCTTTACGCCCCCAATCAGCAATTGTCTTTGCCACACGGTCAATTAATTGCTTCACGGAAGTTTCGCGATCGCTTTGACCAACGCGCCCTCTAAAATATTTTTGGACAACAATATTAGTTGCCGTTTGCGACCATGCTTTTGGCACTTCTATATTTTTTTGCTCAAAAACAATATTACCCTTGGCGTCTGTAATTTTTGCTGTTCTCAATTCCCATTCCAATTCATCATACGGATGAACACCTTCCTTAGTAAAAAACCTTTCAAAACGCAATCCCCTGCCATATACAGGCAAATCACTCTTTGCTGGCGATAAGGTGTGTTTAAAATGAATATATGCGCGTGATATATGAGCCAAATTATTATCAATAAACGTCATACTGACCACTTCGCGAATATCGGCTGTAGCCGGTATGGTGTGGCCGTCATAAATTGTTTGCAGCCGCGTGATAACTTGCTCGGCTATTTTCTCCGCTCTATTTTCGTCCCGCAAACCCGTTTCAGCCATAGCTTTATAAATGGAATTTCTGATTTTTTGAGGAACAAATTCTTGCTCCTCTCCGGATTTTTTAATCACCGTCTTTAAGCTGGTGACATAATCCCAAACGGCGTCACTGACGCTTTGACCGTCTTTTCTATCAGCCTTAATGGCAAAATTTGGAGAAGGGTTGTTCATAAGGGAACTGTTAGATGAATTAATAGATTAAAAAATGAGGATCCTCCCCACTCAATCGAGTTATCAAAACACTATATATTGTGTTGCATTTTCTATTTTAACACTAGATATTGTGTTTACAAAACGACAAACTGTGGATTACTTGATTTTTTCGCGAAGTCTTCGCAAATCTTTAATCGCAAAATCTATCAAAAACCCATTGTTAAATTTAATCCGACTGTTTTTTTATCCGCAGAAGTTAAATCAATAAATACCTGCCTACGCTCCCCTGTTCTATCGTCAAACAAAATATAGCCGTTCTTCAAAGCAAATTCATATACACCCTTAGTCACTTTGACATCTTGCATACAATAATCAACAACATCTTGCACACGCCCTTCTTTCCACCATTGCACAGCCAATAATCCGTGAGCACTTTTCTTAGTTCCCAGTGTTGCTGCCGCTACATCATCTAATTTTATTCTATACCCCAATTTCTCATTAATTTTTGCCAGAATATCAATTTGCGGGATTTGCAAAAGATCGCCCGGATAATAATTATTCATAACCGGAACGTCAAAACCGATACTGTTATAACCAACAATACCATCACATTTTTCCAATTTTTTAAATAATTCACCCAAATTCTCTTCAGTAAACCATTCCCAAGAATCTGTTTCATAGAAATAAGCGCAAACTACGGATATTTCTAATTTGTCAGTAAAATATCCGCCCACATCTTGAAAGGTATTTTTTGTTTCAATATCTAAAACGACTTTGTTTTTTGTTGCTTCTTCCATGAATTTGAGTTTACATCTGACCGGAAAAAAACTCAATGTTGATAATTGCGTAAAGCGGAAAATGATTCGGAATATGTGGGAAATGCGCGCATTATTCCAATAAAATCGTGAATTTTTAGATTTTGTTGAATAGCTAATGCCAATTCATGGATCATTTCTCCGGCGCGCGGCCCCATAACCGATCCACCCAAAATAATTCCGCTTTTTTCTTTTGCCAAAACTTTAACATAGCCACCACTATCATCAGCTAACGCACGCGCTAAAGATGAAGTGGAAAAACGATAAACTTTAAATTTAATTCCTCGTTCAGAAGCCTGCTCGGAAGTCAAGCCAACAGACGCAATCTCATTCCGTAAAAAAACCACAAGGGACATATTTTTTACAATTGCTTTTCTATAAAAACGCTTATTTCTCGCCAATGCATTATGCGCAGCTATTTTACCTTCAAAATGAGCGACGGGCGTTAATTTCAATCCCCCTGAAGCATCGCCGGCAATAAATATATGTTTCTTGGAAGTTTGCAAAAATTGGTTCACTTTTACATCTTTGCCGTCACCGATTTTAATGCCAGCATCTGCCAAACGCAAACCGTCAATATCAACTTTACCACCGGCGGCGAGCATAATTTCATCAACAATAATTTGATTCTTTTTACCCTCTTTATCTTGAAAATAAATCTTTTTCCCGCGCCAATTTTTATTGACTTTATTTATTTTTACACCAGTCTGAATTGTCGCTCCTAATAATTTTAATTCTGATTCAGCTAATAATGACACTTCTTTATCAAAACCCGATAATATATAATCTAAAATTTCAAAAACATAAACTTTCTTTCCCAGTAAAGAATAAAACGCTGCGTACTCACAAGCAGCCGGACCGCCGCCTATTATCGCAATACTCTCAAAAATAGGAAGCTTATCAGCAATGGTTCGAAATGTAATATATCCCGACTCTTTTAGTCCGTTTATTGGCGGCACAAAAAATTTATTCCCTGATGCTATAATTATCTTTTTTGCCGTTATTATATTGTTACCAACCCGCAAACGATGATCATCTATAAAATATGCTTGCCCATTAATCACCGAAATTCCCAAACGGGCTAAACGGCGTTTAATTTTTAAACCTTGCAAGCCGACAATTTTTGTAACAATATTTTCTTTTCTTTTTAAAACTTTTTTAAAACGTATACGCACAGAACGCGCATTAATGCCTAAATTTGACAGTTCTTTTCTGGCAAAATAATAAGCATTAGCCGAAGCCAACAACACTTTGCTTGGCACACAAGCAAAGTTAGGGCACTCACCACCCATTAGCCCCTTTTCTATTACGGCAATATTTTTTGTATAGCGATAAGCTTCCTCAACAGCTGATAAACCGGCCGCACCCGCCCCTATAACTACCAAATCATAAATTTGATTATCTTCCCCCTTATTTTTCATATTTAAATTTCTTCCTTTTTTTCACGCACAAAAGCGAACCACTCTTCCATAAATCTTAACGCGACTTTATAAGGTGATTCAATAATAAAATCAAAAAAGTAAATAAAGACATTAATTTTTGAGACTTTTACGGACAACCATTGACCGGCGCGCATTATCGGTAATGTAATAATATCAAATATTGTCCCCAACATACCGCTACGCGATGGCGATAAGACAATATCTCGTGTTGAATTGCGAATTCTTATGCCAAAAAAAGTAACCAAGGATAAAAAGAACAAAAATAGCAAAATAGAAAATATATTGAAATTAATTTTATGCAACCCGACGGCTATCAAGCCATAAACAAAAATAAACAGGAGGGTATAGACAAAGGCAAACACTTTATACAACGCACCTCGACTTTGCTTTTTTATTCTAAAATTTAATAAATCATGATTTGCACCAACTATTATAGCTCTTAAGGCGCTTTTATAATCTTCTTTGTTTTTCTTTTCAGGGATCGAAGCCGTCATACTGATAAACGCCAACAGTAATGGGGGGAATAAAATATTGATTAGTAAAGGAACAAAAAACAAGCGCCCATGAATTAAATAATCATATGGCACTTCCATAATAAGGGCGAGGAACATTTTCGTTATAAACAAAAACAAAACGGCCCGCACCGCTGTCCTTTTGAGTTTTTTCCTAAAAATATCAGTATTTTTTTTCAAACTCTTTTCAACAGCTTTATCAAGAGCTTCAACATTACTCACAGTTTCCTGAAAATTATTGTCATTTTTTATAACATCAAGCAATACTCTGAATACTCCGGCTTTACGCCTTACTTTTAAAGCTAAGCGATGAGTTAACGGATGTTCAACCTGATAATCAACGGTATTAATAACTCGGGCAATATTTCCGGCAATTTCATTTATCAACTCAGAGTTAGCATAAGTCCAATCCGGATAATACAACAAAAAAGTCCTGTATCTCAAAGTAGCTAAGTTTGATTTGAGGAGCATTTTATGGGTGGCTATAAACAATCTTAGATCTTTTTCTTCTTGGTGGTAATTTAATTTTTCATCCCATTCCACCCTCTTTTTTAATTCTTCATACATAAATGTCGCCATCAATTCTATATCTTGATGGGACATTATTTTATATTCAATCTCTGTTGATAATACATCCAATATCCATTGAAAAGCATACTCCTTATTCTCTACTCTTTGCGCGGCTAAAAATATCGGTTCATACTTCAAAAAAACATCCGCCAGTTCATCCGCAAACCTTACCGGTATTTCTTTGTTGGGCAAATATTTTCCCCAGACCAATTCAGTTAATAAAATTTTTGCCATGTCATGAGCATTTCCATTGCCACCCAATAGACGGCGCAAAATGCGAGCAATAGCATTACGCCTTAATAAATGTTCATCTTGATACTCCAAAGTTGCGCGCACCTTTTCATAAAACGCTGCAGCGGTGCTGGCCGGTATACTCACTTCTATAACATCTTCACCGGATTTTTTTTTAAATCCCAAAGGCGAATTTTTAATAGCGGACGCCAACTGAATTAATTTTTCTTGCGCCGACATAATAAAAGATTAAAAGAAATTCCTTTCTTTTGATTTTTTCACGATTTCAAAAGCCTCCTCTGCGCTATCAACGATGGTAAAAATATCAACATCACCGGGCGATATAGTTTGATATTCATTACGCAAACGGTCAACAATCCAATTTTTTAAGCCCTGCCAATATTCTTTACCAACCAATACCACGGGAATTTTTTCCGATTTCCCTGTCTGAATCAAAGTTAAAATCTCAAACAATTCATCCATTGTTCCAAAACCTCCGGGAAAATAAACATAAGCTTGAGCGGAAGCGGCTAAAATAACTTTCCTGGTAAAAAAATAATAAAATCCGCGAGCTTTTGTTACATAAGGATTAATCCTTTGTTCCATTGGCAATTGAATATTTATTCCAACCGAAATGCCGCCCGCTTCATAAGCCCCCCTATTGGCCGCTTCCATAATTCCTGGGCCACCGCCCGTCACAACTACATAATTATTTTTTGCCAACATCATCCCCAAACGCCGCGCTTCTTGATACCAATGATTATCAGCCGGCGTTCTGGCAGAACCAAATATAGTCACCTCGCGATTAAATTGCGATAAAAACTGGAATCCTTCAACAAATTCAGCCATTATTCGAAAGATACGCCATGTGATTTCCGACATTTTTGGCGGCTGTCCGCTTTTTTTTATCATCTCCCCTTCATCCGGAGCCAAAGGAATGCGACACACATCTCCATAAGTTGTTTTTTTATGTTTTTTTCCAAGCACCATATACCTTAATTATAACACATGCATTTAATAAAGATATTTTGCCTTATTAGCGATATGCTCATCAAATGTTTTCGCATATATCACATCACCGGCCTTTGTGGTTAAAAAATAGTAGTAATCATTACTTTTCGGATGCAATACCGCATTTATCGCTGCTAATCCCGGATTGGAAATCGGACCCGGTGGCAATCCCGAATATTTATAAGTATTGTATAGAGAATCAATATCTAAATCCGCTCCACTTACCGCCGCGCTGTTGCCGCCGGTAATATAATTTACAGTAGCATCCGATTGCAACGCCATGCCAATCTCTAAACGCTTAATAAAAATATCCGCCACCATTGCCATATCTTCCGGCGTGCGCACTTCTTTTTCCACAATTGAAGCCAAGGTTAAAACACTATGTATTGTCCAACCATCAGGAACAGAAGAATCATCAAATTTCTCCGCCATTTCATCGAGCATTTTTTGGGCAATTTCTTCAGCGTTAGCATCAGGATAAAAACGGTAAGTATCAGGAAACAAATACCCTTCCAAATCAACATTATCCGGTTTCTGTGCTTTAATCACAAAAGGATGATCTTCCAAGGGGGAAAATTGACCAACAGCTTTATTCCATTCTTCCATTGTAATATCAAAATTTTCAGCCACCAATTCACCAATCTGCGCTAGCGTATAACCTTCGGGCACGGTAATAGCAACATCATTATGTGGAGCAATCGTAATTATGGAAATAATATTTTTAAAATTATCACCGGGATACAAATCAAAACTTCCCGGCTTTATTTTAGCGGCAGATCCCGATTGCCAACTATATACCTTAAACAATCCTTTTCTTTTAATAATCTTGCTGTTTTTTAATTTATCAGCAACCGCCGCCAAGCTGTCGCCTTGTTCTATGATAACATTGATTGTTTCCGCATTTTTTGCCGGTTTCCCCCACCAAAAATTATATGCAGTATTGGCAAAAAGATAAAAAATTAAAATTACAAAAAACAAAAAAAGTTGTTTTCTTTTGCGATTACGATAAGACTTCATTCTTGTTGATCCGATAAAATATTGGCCGCGACGGCTATTAAATCTCAACCATCTATTCATAAAGAACATTTTTTTGAATAAAATTTTCCACTCGACGTAAACGCTCATGAGTTCCGGAATCAAACCAAGGTTCTTGCGCCGCGTAAAAGCCCAATGTTTTACCGGCGGAGTTCAAAGCCGGCCAAATATCTGTTTCATTTGAAACAGGTGATTTATTGGGTACAAATTCACTCACCGCCGGCGTCATTACATACCAGCCGGAAGATACAAAAACCGTTTTATTATTTTGCAAATATGGAGCTGATGAATCGCGATCCACATAATCAATTAAACGAGTTTTTGTCTTATTGGGCAAGCACAATTCATAAGCTTTATGCTTATCAGCTTCAATTTCAATACCGGCAATGGTAGCCACCGCCCCTTCTGCTTGATTACGCGATAATAATTTTTTTATATCAATCCAAAATAAATTATCTGCATTCAGAACTAAGAATTGATCATCTAATTTTTTCCAATCTATCAATAAACTCCAACCACCCGTACCCATTGGCTCCGGCTCTTGTAAATATTCTATATTCATACCCAAGCGCGCGCCATCACCCAATTCATCGACAATCATATTTCCAAGATGAGCGATAGAAATAGCCACGTTTAAAATTCCAAATTTTCGCAAATGCTCCAAAACATAATAGATCATTGGCTTGCCGGCAATCGGCACCAATGGTTTTGGTAAATTATCCGTCAAAGGCGCCAATCTAGTACCTTTGCCCCCGGCAAGAATTACAGCTTGTATTTTTTGATTCATAAAAACCATTTTAAAAAAAATAACCGGTAAAGTCTATATCAAATTTAACCCAATAAAAAAATAAGAAATAAGGCAACCAATAATAAAACCGGCAATAATATCAAAAAAGTAATGTACACCCACGATAACGCGAGATATTGAAATACATACAGCTAATAAAAACCACAATAACGCAAATAACCAACCAATTTCCAATGAAGAATTAATAAACGCATGCGACAAAGAAAAAGCCAAAGAAGCACTTACCGAAGCATGAGCCGAGGGAAAAGAATATGTATTAAACATTAATTTATATGCAGTTTTTATTGCTCGAGGCCTTTCTCGTCTAATAATAGCCTGCAAAAAAATAGCAACCATAAACGAAACAAAAACCGGCAAAAGCCAAAGTGCAATGCGATACCTGCTCTCTATTAAAAAATACAATCCGACAAATACCGCGGCATAAATATATAATCCCCAAGCAGAAACAATCCACCAAAATTCAAGAAAAAATCTACACCTATCCTGCAAAAAATAAGAAATTTTTAAATCAATATTACTCATTTTATTCTTCAATCAAAGGAGTCCCTGTCATTTCGGGCGGCTGTTTAAGCCCTAAAATTTTCAACATTGTCGGAGCAACATCAGCTAGCATCCCAACAGGCGGCAAAAGAGACAAATCACCGTTTGGAACATCGCCAGATAAACCGGGCTTGCCTTCATACTTATTACCAACAATCCAAAAAGGAACCGGATTTGTACTATGTTCTTTGTCCATTTCACCTGTTTGCAAATTTGTTACTTCTTCGGCATTGCCGTGATCAGCTGTTATCAATACCACCCCATCTTTTTGTAAAACTTCATTAACTATTTTACCGATACATTCATCAACAACTTCTATGGCTTTAATGGTCGCCTCTAAATTTCCGGTGTGAGCAACCATATCTCCATTGGCGAAGTTCATTATGATTACATCATAATTTCCGATTTTTATTTCCTTAATAACCCTCTCTGTGATTTCATATGCTGACATCTCCGGTTTTTGTTCATAAGATGAAACATGAGGAGAAGGAATTATAACCCTGTCTTCATTTGGAAACGGCTCTTCACGCGTTCCATTAAAAAAGAAAGTTACATGAGCATATTTTTCAGTTTCTGCAATATGCAATTGGGTTAAGCCGGCATTGGCAATAACTTCAGCTAAACAATTTTTAATTTGCAAAGGCGGAAAAGCAACATCAACCGGCAACCCTTTTTCATATTCACCCATTGTGACAAATTCAAGATTGCGAATATATTGACGAGAGAATTTATCAAATGAAGGCAAAACAAACGCCTTTGTTAACTGCCGCGCCCGATCAGCACGAAAATTAAAAAATATGACCGCATCCCCTTCCTTAACAGTTGCCACAGGCTCACCTTGATGAGTAATTACGGTCGGTAAAAATTCTTCATCATAAACTTCTTTTGCATAAGATTGCTTGATAGCTTCAATCGGATCTTCAAATTTTGCCGGAGATTGGCCCAACACAATAGCGTTATACGCCTTTTCAGTTCTATCCCAACGATTATCACGATCCATCGCATAATATCTGCCGGATAATGTCGCAATTTTACCAACGCCAACATCTTTTATTTTTTTCTGCAAAGCGGTAATAAAATCTATACCGGCGTTATAAAGAGTATCGCGCCCATCCAAAAAAGCATGTACGGCGACGTTTTTTAATTTCTGTCGTTTAGCAAAATCAAGCAAAGCATAAGCATGCCCGTCAAAACCATGCACTTTTCCGGCAGACATAATTCCCATAATATGCAAAGTCCCACCCGTTTGTTTAACATATTCGGCCGCTTTTAAGAAAGCGAGGTTTTCAAAAAACGAACCGTCGGCAATCGCTTTTTCTATGCGCGGCATTGATTGGTAATACACCGCACCCGCACCGGCCGTCATATGCCCGACTTCGGAATTGCCCATTTCTCCCCACATCAGCCCAACCGCTTCACCCGAAGCGCGCAAAGTTACGGTTGGATATCTTTTTGTAAGCATATCGGTTACCGGAGTTTTAGCTCGTGTTATAGCATTACCCGGATTGTCAGGCGCCACTCCCCAGCCATCAAGCATCATTAATACGGCTGGACGTGGGCGTTGAAAGTCTTTATTTTCTTGTTTGCTTACATCCATAATAATTGCCAATATTATACTAAATTTTTTTACTTTGTGCTTGTTTTTACATTTAAAAAAGCCGCGCTTATAGCGCAGCAAGAATTTTAGAGAAAGAGGCTGCCCCCGGAACGCCTGTAATAGGCGAAGCGATCCCGAAAGACCGCGTCCCAGCCGCCCCTGGCGCGCGCCATTTCGGCGCGTTGAAAAGCCAGCGCCTCTGCCAGAGTGGTGGCCATCACTCCAGCTTCCAAGGCGGCCTGGTGAGCCCGCGAACAGACGGCGAAAAATGCCGCCCCCAGCTCTCCTCGGCCGCTTTCCAGGCGCCGAATGTAATAGCGCAGCACAGCGTACTGCCCGCGCCCGACAGCACCATCGCAACAATCTCCCCCATTGGCGGCGACGGTGCAGCCGTAGTCATGGCCCGGCGGCATATGGCGATATCGCCGCTGGGCATGACGAACTTTGCGTTGCCAACGATTGGTTGTCGGCAACGCCAGCTCGCTAACGATCC
>CAZMZN010000006.1:0-13227 GCA_964570945.1 uncultured Gammaproteobacteria bacterium | reverse complement strand
GGCGCTACGAGCGGCAGCCGAGGCGGCTGAGTGGCAACACTTGGCCGAAAGGCGTCGCCGCCGGCTGGAGCGGCTGGCGATCCGAGGCATTGTCAATGTCTCGGACAGCGAGTTGGAGAAGATGGCGCGCGGCGCCGATTTCTCCGAGGACGCTGATGCCGGCCGAATGGTCGGTTAGTAGCTAGCATTAGTTATTTTCTAGTCGCGCTATAAGCGCGGCTTTTTTTATTGAAATAAACAAAAAAATCGGGCATTATATTCTGGTATGATGTTGGTAGCTCATAATATTCGCAGTCTATATAATGTCGGTTCAATTTTTCGCAATGCCGCCGCATTCGGTGTGGAGAAATTATATTTAACAGGCTATACGGCCGCACCTCCTCGTAAGGAAATAGCCAAAGTCGCATTGGGCGCGCAAGATTTGGTGGTATGGGAAAAAACGAATTTTGACACGGCGTTAAAAGAATTAAAAGATAACGGTTATCAGGTATGGGGTTTGGAGAATGACGATTCGGCCATTGATATCAAAAATCTTACAGAAAAAAAACAAGCAAATATCGCTTTGGTGTTGGGGAATGAAGTGGAGGGATTGGATAAAGAAACTATAGAAAAATTAGCCGGTACTGTAAAAATTCCAATGGCAAGAAAAAAATCTTTAAATGTCGCTGTCGCTTCTGGAGTGGCGATTTATGTTTTGACTCAAAAATAATATGGATTTTTCGGTTATCATACCAGCGTTTAATGAAGAAAAAAATTTAAGAAGATTATTGCCGGCTATTCTTTTACAAACAAAACAACCGCTTGAAATAATAATTGCCGACGCCGATTCGCAAGATCAAACTGTTAGTGTTGCTGAAAGTTTTGGTGCGAAAGTGGTTAAAGGGGGATTGCCAAGCGTTGGTAGAAACAGCGGCGCTCGCCATGCTAAGGCGGATGTTTTATTTTTTTTAGATGCCGATGTTGATTTAATTGATAATGATTTTTTTGCAAAAGCATTAATTGCTTTTAAAAAACAAAAATTAGATATAGCCACTGTCGATGTTAAGCCAATTGCCGGAAATTTAATGGATAAAATAAGTCATACGGTTTATAATGTTTATGTGCGCTTGTGGGGAAAAAGGCATCCGCACGCGCCTGGGTTTTGTATAATTATCAACAAAGATCTGCATAATAAAATAGGCGGATTTGATGAGGAGATTGTTTTTTGCGAAGATCATGATTATGCTTATAGAGCCGGCAAATATGGAAAATTTGGATTTTTACGCGGTTTAAAAATAGGCGTATCTGTGCGCAGAATGGAAAAAGACGGCCGTTTAAACATATTCGCCAAATATATATTGGCAGAACTTCATTTATTGTTTTTAGGCCCGATAAAAGGAAATAAATTTAATTACGATTTTGATTATTCTAAATATGAAGAACGACATCAAAAGAAATAGATTGTTTGACCCTCAACAAATAGATCATGAAAATGTAATTCATAATATAGTTGCGGAAAGTTCGCCCAGAAAAACATTCTTGGTGATGATTTTTATCTCAAGCATTATCGCGACATTGGGCTTGTTAAATGATAGTTCGTCGGTTGTAATCGGAGCAATGTTGGTCGCTCCGTTGCTCTGGCCGTTTCTCGGTATTGGTATGGGGCTTTTATTAATGGATTGGAAGATGATTAAAATGTCGTTTAAGAGCATATTTTTAGCGATCGTAATTGCCGTTTTGACCGCTATGTTTATTACATTTTTTTATGTTCCTTTGGGTGCTTCGCGTGAAATTATAAGACAAACGGAATTGGGATTTATGTGGATGGTAGCTGTTGCCGCCGGGGCGGCGGCGGCTTTTGCCGTGAGTTATCCTAGTATTAAGGAAGCTGTTGCCGGCATTGCCATATCAGTGGCTTTGTTGCCGCCGTTGGTTATAATCGGCATTGGCCTTGGCGGAATAAACTGGGTATTGATGGAAAAAGCAATAGAAATTTTTATTATAAACTTACTTGGTATCATCGGTGTTACATTTGTTATTTTTTGGCTGTTAGGTTTTAAGCGTCACAGAAGAATATTAAGTTCAGCTGTAAAAAAAGAAGAGAAAATTCTAAATTCATAAATATGATATAATAAAGCGCGTAAAATATTTATGGCGCGTCAAATATTAAAAGGAAAAAAAATAACCTGGCATCATTTTTCAAAGCTGGAAGAGAGCGATTTTGAGATTTTGCGAACAGAATTTAAATTTCATCCTCTTGATTTTGATGATTTAAGGGACCCAAACGAATTGCCAAAATTGGATATTTATAAATATTACTTGTTTGCCATTTTATCAGTGCCGACTTTAAATGCTGAAGATAGGGTTAATAAGTCGGATTTGGCTATTTTTATTGGCGCGGATTATGTTGTGACAATTACAAGAGAGCCGATTGAGGCTGTAGATAGATTTTTTGCTCGTGCCAAAAGAAGTGTTTCCTTAAAAAGAGAAATTTTTGGAAAATCAACAGGATATTTTGTATATAAATTGCTAGATTATATTTTTAGGGATGCAAAGGTAATTTTGCACCAGCTAACCCGCGAAGCAAAACAAATTGAAAAAGAAGTTTATTACCATCATAGCAAAGAAACAACCCGTAGATTGAGTTTATTGCGGCGTGATGTTTTGTATCTAAGACATATTATAGATCCGCAAAGAATTTTAATCACACAATTTATAAGTTCCGGAAAATCTTTTGTCGGTAAAACTTTGGATGTTTATTATGATGATCTGCGTGATACTCTGAATAGTATGTGGGTCATTGCCGATAATTTAAAGGTTTTGATAGACGGCTTGTTTGATGTTAATGAAACCTTTTTGTCTCACAGAACTAATGAGATTATCAGAATACTTACCATTATTTCTGTTATTTTAATGCCGCCAACATTGATTACCAGTTATTACGGAATGAATATTGCAAAACTACCGTTTGCTCACAGTATAGAATTGGTGTCTCTCATGATCATTATTTCAGTTTTAGCATCTTGGATTTTAATTTTATATATAGACAGACGAAAATAATATGAGGCCAATACCGGTAGATGTAATACCTTCCCATGCGTACTTGTCACAGGCCGACCAAGCCAAGCTTTTTGGGCAGGGTTATGCAATGACTATTGACAATGAACTAACTCAAGGCGGCCAACATGAGTACAAAGAAACCGTGGCTGTTAAGGGAAGGTTGAAGAGAACTATTGATGTTCATGTTTTGGGTCCCAATTGGGAACGAAGTTTTGTTGAATTAACAGAAATCGAAGCTAATTATTTGGGATTAAATCCGCCGGAAGCGTTATCAGGAGATTTAACCAAGGCAGCGCCATGCACTTTAATTGGACCTATAGGCGAAGTATTTCTAGAGGCGGGAGTTATTGTTGTTTCTCCGCACTTGCGCGTTAATCCTTTGCAGGCTCGCGAATTAGGAGTGATGAATGGAGATTTGGTGTCGGTGGAAATTTTGGGCGCTAACGCTAAAATTTTGGAGAATGTCCGAGTAAGAGTTCATCCCACATTTAATTTACGCTTGGAAATAAATGCTGACTACGCCCGTAAACTTTGGATTGCAAGAACCAGCCATGCTCGTTTAATTTTATAGAAATATGAAAAAATATCTGTTTTTATTTATCGCCGCCGTTATTTTTATTCATTCCTTAACTGGTGTTTACGCCGCCACCGCTGACTTAGCCGTCCGGCAAAGTGATATACGGTTTTCAAAAGACATTTTTGTTGCCGGTGATACGGTTAGGGTATATGCCACAATCCGCAATGAAGGCGATGTTGATATGAGCGGTTATGTTTCTTTTTATCTTGGAGCCGATTTAATTGAATCCAGTCAAGTAATTACTGTGGTAGCAGGAGGTGAAAATGAAGAAGTTTGGGCAGATTTTACAGTGCCAAATAATTCATTCAATATTAATGTGGTTTTAAAAGGGATTGAACCTGAAGATGAAAATACAAAAAATAACAGTGCTTTAACTCCTCTTTATCCTGTGGTTATAGATACGGATTATGATGGTGTTGCCGACGATAATGATAACTGTCCGGAAAACGCTAATGCTGATCAAATTGACACTGATGAAGATGGTGTCGGCGATGTATGTGATAACGATGATGATAATGATGGCTTGAGTGATGACTTTGAAAGTGAATTGGGTACAAATCCGCTAGAGCCTGATTCTGATGCTGACGGCGTTTCAGATGCTCAGGATTATTATCCGCAAGATCCGGAAAAAACCGTTAAAGAAGAAGAAACCGACAAAGAAATTAAAACCAAAGAAGAAAGTGCGGAAGAAAAAAATCAAGATAGTGCCAATGAAACGGATTATCAAAATACAATTAAAAAAATTGCCCAAGAAGCGGCAAAAAATTTAGAGAATACCTCAGACACAGACGATAAAAATGATAAACAAGAAAATCAGGAGATAACACTATCTGCAAAATTGGAAACATCTACAAAGGCGTCTTTTGTATATTTTGCAAAAAATTGGCGATTATATGAGTTTGAATCATTGGCGCCTGAAGGTACTTACCGGTCCTTGATTTGGGATTTTGGAGATGGGAGCGGCGATGACAAAGAAACGGTTGAACATAAATTTCCCGCACCCGGAAAATACACCGTGACTTTAAAAGTTGTTGATAATGACGGGAATACCGAGACAGATAGTCAGGTGATTGAAATTTCATTTTTCCACCTGCAGAACCCGCTACTTCGTTTAACTTTAATTACCGTGGGAGTCTTGATTGTCATAGCGGGTGCTTCAGTAATTATCGCCGGTAAAAAGAATAAATTGTTTTGACTTGATTTGCTGACCAGGATTGGTTAGGATTGGTTTGTTATGAAAGCAAATGAACTAAGAAAAAAATATTTAGATTTTTTTAAATCAAAAGGCCACACTGTTATTCCGTCGGCACCTTTGGTACCGGAAAACGATCCTTCTGTATTGTTCACTACGGCCGGCATGCATCCTTTGGTACCGTATTTGCTGGGCCAGCCGCATCCGGCTGGAACTCGTTTGGTGGACTATCAAAAATGTGTTCGTACCGGTGATATTGATGAGGTGGGCGATGATACGCATCTGACATTTTTCGAAATGCTTGGAAATTGGTCTTTGGGAGATTATTTTAAAAAAGAATCAATTCAATTCAGCTTTGAATTTTTAACATCTCCTAATTGGTTGGGTATTGATAAAAATAAATTGGCAATTAGTGTTTTTGAAGGAAATGAGACAACTCCATTTGATGAAGTAAGTTATAATGCTTGGCTTGATTTGGGTATCCCAAAAGATAGAATTGCAAAATTGGGCAAAGAAGATAATTGGTGGCCGGCAGGTGGAAAAAATATTGGCCCTCAGGGTCCTGATACAGAAATTTTTTATTGGACGGGAAAAGATGATGCGCCCGTCGTATTTAATCCAAATGATAATCGTTGGGTAGAAATCTGGAATAATGTTTTTATGGAATTTAATGCTGATCAAGACGGTATTTTGCATCCTTTAAAAAATAAAAATGTTGATACGGGCATGGGTCTTGAAAGAACTGCTGCGGTTTTACAGGGAAAATCAAGTGTGTATGATACTGAATTGTTTGTTCCTATTATTAGAGCGATTGAAGAAGTAGCTGATTGTTCTTATCAAGATAATAAGAGAAGTGTAAGAATTATAGCCGATCATGTTAGAACGGCTGTGATGATGATTAGTGACAATGTTGTTCCGGGGAATAAAGACCAAGGTTATGTTTTGCGACGGTTATTACGCCGCGCTGTGAGACAAATGCATCAATTGGGACAATCTTCCGGATCTTTATTGCCTGTTGCTAAAGCCGCTGTTTATACCTTGGTAGAGACATATCCGGCTCTAAAAGAAAAGGAAGATGTTATTTATCAAGAAATTGAAAAAGAACAGATAAAGTTTCAAAAAACAATTGATAAAGGCTTAAGGCAAATAAAAAAAATTTGGGATAGACAAGGAAAAATTAGCGGGCACGATGCTTTTGATTTATACCAAACATATGGATTTCCGCTTGAATTGACAGAGGAAATTGCCGCTGAATTTGGTCAAAGACCTGATAGAAAAGAATTTACAGCTGAATTTAAAAAACACCAAGAATTATCTCGAACCGCCTCGGCCGGAAGATTTAAAGGCGGATTAGCCGATAATAGTGAACAGACAACGAAATTACATACCGCTACTCATTTAATGTTAGCGGCATTAAGAAAATACTTAGGACCAGAAGTCCATCAAGCCGGTTCCAATATAAACCCAGAAAGGACAAGGTTTGATTTTACTTGGCCCACCAAAGTAAGCAAAGATGTGCTTGATAAGGTGGAAGATTATGTAAACAAGGCTATTGAGGCTGCTGCGGATGTTGTCGTTGAAACAATGCCAAAGGAAGAGGCTAAAAAACAAGGTGTGGAAGGCAGTTTTTGGGAAAAATATCCTGATGATGTCACTGTATATACAGTAAAAGGAAAAGACGGGACAATATATTCGCGAGAATTGTGCGGCGGTCCTCATGTTAAAAATACGGCTAATATGGGTCGCTTTAAAATTATCAAAGAAAGTTCTTCATCGGCCGGTGTGCGGCGCATAAAAGCAACGCTGGAATAAATTCACAGGATTATATTGACATTTTTATCATCATCATGTATGCTTGTCGCGCGTTCAATTTCTTGCCAAAAATTTACCCATAATGTATAGTTTTGCGGTAAATATGGCAGAAAAACAATTTATCGAGATGCGAGGAGTGGTTGAAGAGGCTTTGCCTGGTCTAAACTTCCGTGTAAAACTCGAAAATGAACAAGAAATCATCGCTCACTTGGCGGGCAAATTGAGAAAGTTTAGAATCCGAATTATGCCTGGCGATGAGGTCAAAGTTGAGATCAGTCCATATGATCTCACAAAAGGGCGAATAACATATCGTTTTTAGCGAAATGGCATCTCGTCCTTATAACAATATCACTCGTTTTATGGGTGATATTCGTGTATAAATAATATTTAGCTCTATGAAAGTCCGAGCATCAGTTAAAAAAATTTGCCGAGACTGCCGTGTAATTCGTCGCGACGGACGAGTTCGTGTTGTCTGCAAAAATCCAAAACATAAACAACGACAAGGATAAAATATATTATGGCTCGTATTAAAGGTGTTACAATTCCATCAGATAAAAGAGTGGTTATCGCTCTAACTTATATTTATGGAATTGGCAAGTCGACATCGCAAAAAATTCTTAAAACAGCGCAAATTGATGAAAATATTCGAGTTAAGGATTTAAGCGATGAACAAATTAACGCAATTCGTTCAGTGATTGATGCGAATTATAAAGTGGAAGGAGAATTAAGGCGAGAAGTTTTGCAAAATATTAAGCGATTAAAGGATATCGGTTGTTATCGCGGTTTACGCCATATTGCAAGATTGCCGGTTCGCGGTCAAAGGACGAAAACAAACTCACGAACCGTTCGTGGCAATGTTCGTAGAACTGCCGGAAGCGGCCGTAGAACATTAACCAAGACCTAATCTTTGATTATGACTGACGAAAAGATTATAAAAACCGAAGAAAAAAATACAGAAAACGGTAAAGCGGAAAAAGAAGTTAAAAAAGCTAAAGAGATTAAAAAGGAAGAAAAAGTTGAAAAAGAGCAACCTACTAAAAAACAAGCCAAGTATTTCCGTACGGCAAAAGGTAAGAGAAGAGCGGTTAAACAAGTTCCTCGAGGAAGAGCATATATACAAGCCTCGGTAAATAACACCATTATCACAATTACAGATCAAAACGGAAATGTTTTGACTTGGGCAAGTTCTGGAAATGCGGGATTTCGCGGCCCTAAAAAATCCACTCCTTATGCCGCAGGCAAAGTTGCGGAAAAAGTGGCTGAAAAAGCGCAACAATATGGAATTAAGGAATTAGCGGTTTACGTAAAGGGAATCGGCAGCGGCCGCGATAGTGCTATCAGAACATTGAATGCTCAAGGATTTAATATTATTTCAATTAAAGAAACGACCCCGGTACCTCATAACGGTTGCCGAGCGCGTCGACCAAGAAGAGTATAAAGTATGGGAAAGACGCTTAAAAAAATGGGAAAGATGAGCCGCCGTGAAGGCGTTGCTCTATCAACCGGTGCTAAAGTGCTCAAAGTTATTCAACGTAGGCCGTATGCACCGGGTATGCATGGTTCTCCTCAAGCATCAAAAGGAAAACGAAAAAGGCTATCTGTTTATGGAATGCAATTGCGTGAAAAACAGAAAGCGAAAAGAATATACGGTATAATGGAGAGGCAGTTCCGGAATTATTTCAAAAAAGCAACAAGAATGAGCGGTAATACTGCAGAGAACCTTTCTGTATTGTTGGAAACAAGATTGGATAATGTTATATATCGTTTAGGGTTTGCTAAAACTCGCCCGCAAGCTCGGCAAATGGTTAGCCATGCCATGTTTAGCGTGAACGGGCAAAAGGTTAATATTCCTTCGTATAAAGTTAGAGTAGATGACGTGATTGCGGTTCGAGAAAATAAAAAGAATAAAAAAATATTTTCTGATTTCAAGGAAAGAATTGCCGGATATAAAACACCAGGATGGCTTTATCTTGACGCTGCTAATATGAGTGGAAAAGTGGTAAGTATGCCTGCTGGAGAAGACTTGAAAGAAGTATACGACCCAAAGATGATTGTTGAGTTCTATTCACGATAAAATAAATTTTATTAAGCAAAATTATATGGAGAACATACTCCTACCATCAAAAATGACTTTTTCTCCGGGAAGTCAGGAAAATGAATCTATATTAATTATAGAACCCTTGTATCATGGTTATGGAACAACAGTTGGAAATGCTTTGCGAAGGGTGTTATTGTCCTCTTTAGAAGGGGCGGCTGTAACCGCTATGAAGATAAAAGGTGTTCAGCATGAATTTTCAGCAATCAAAGGGGTCAAGGAAGACGGATTGGAGATAGTTTTAAATCTTAAAAAAATAAGAATGAGGGTTTATTCAAATGAACCTGTGGTGCTGCATTTGGAAGCTAACGGTAAAAAGGAAGTAACAGCAGGAGATTTTGAGGCTAATGCTGATGTGGAAATAATTAATAAGGATTTGAAAATCGCCACTCTAACATCTGATGACGCAAAGTTAAACATGGATATTACCGTCCAAAAAGGAAGAGGTTATTGGCCGACAGAGGAAAGAGATACAACGGGAGCTGATATTGGAACAATTGCCATTGATGCGATATTCAGCCCTATTCTTAGCGTTGGTTTGAAAGTGGAAGATACCCGTGTTGGCGAAATTACCAACTATGATAAATTGATTATGAACATCGTTACAGATGGCACTATTACGGCTGAGGATGCAGTTAAACAGGCGACAAAAATTATTCAGAGCCAGTTTAATTGGATTGAAAATCAATTTGCTCAATCTGATTTATTAAGCGGCAATGGATCTATTGCTAAGAAAGGTAGTGATACAGAAGGCGATAATAGCAATGATGAAGAAAATAATCAGGAGGAATAACCTATTGATTGATAAGGAATATGCGACATCGCAAAACAACAAAAACATTGGGTCGTTCTAAATCTGCACGCGAGGCTTTGCTGCGCGATTTGGCAACGGGTATTGTGGTATATGAAAAAATCACTACTACCGAAGGCCGCGCCAAAGCTGTAAGGCCTATAGTTGAAAAATTAATCACTAAGGCTAAAGCGGGAGACTTGGCGGCACGCAGGCAATTACTGGCATTTTTTACAACTGAACAGCCGGTAAATAAATTAATGGAAGTTATCGGGCCACGCTATAAAAATAGGAATGGCGGCTATACAAGATTAATAAAATTGGGCTATAGACAAGGTGATGGCGCGCCTGTTGTTCAGATTGAATTAGTATAATATGAAAACAAGAGAAATATATAAAATAGATGCCACTGGTAGAACATTGGGAAGATTAGCTACTGAAATCGCCGAACATTTGATCGGTAAGCATCGACCTGATTTTCAAAAACATGTTGACAATGGTGACATTGTTGAAGTGGTTAATGTGGATAAAATTAAGGTTTCCGGAAAAAAAATAGAACAAAAAAATTATTATAACCATTCCGGTTTTCCGGGTGGAATAAAGACCGTGCCAATGAAGGTTTTGATGGAAAAAGATCCCGCTGAAGTATTGCGAAAGGCAGTATCCAGGATGTTGCCGAAAAACAAGCATCGGACGGAAAGATTAAAAAGATTGAAAATTTCATAAATATGGCAGAAAAATATTTCCAAACAGTTGGACGTCGCAAATTGGCAATCGCTCAGGCTCGAGTGTTTCCCAGCGGAAGCGGAAAAATAACAGTCAATGGAAAAGATTTGGCTGAATATTTAAAATCAGACAGACTGGTTGATATTGTTATGTCTCCGCTAAAAGAAACTGGTAAGAGCGAAGAAGTTGATGTTACAGTAAGGGCAATCGGCGGTGGTCTAAGCGGTCAGGCTGATGCAATGAAGCTGGCTATAGCCAGGGCGCTGGTAAAATGGGATGAAAGCTTAAAAACCGTTGTAAAAACACATGGATTCTTAACGCGCGACGCAAGAAGAAAGGAAAGAAAAAAATTCGGAAAGAGAGGGGCAAGGCGCAGTCCTCAATGGAGAAAAAGGTAAGACAATCCGCTTCGCTAGAAGCGGATTTTTTATTGATTTTAGCTTTGAATCGGGGTATTATATTTTTATCGTATGAGTGAAGAAATCAGTCTTGCAAAAAATACTTTTTATTTAACATTGGCTTCGGTGGGGCAAAAAGCAATCGCCTTTTTTTATTTCGCTCTTTTGGCTCGTTTGATGGGGGTTGAAAATACAGGCAGTTATTTTTTAGCATTGGCGGTAATCATGATTTTATCTGCTTTTAATGACTTTGGTTTAAATTCAGTATTAATTAGGGAAGTCGCAAAAAATAAAAACCAGGCAAAGATTTGGCTCAGGTCAGTTATCGGAATAAAGTTTATTACCGTACCGTTAACCGTTTTTATAGCTTTTGTGTTGCCGCATTTTTTACAATACAATGAAGAAACGACTCACTTAATTAAAATTGCAACAATTATAATGGTTTTGGATACATTTAGTTTAACTTTTTATGGCGCTTTACGAGGGTTGCATGTACTTAAATATGAAGCGATAGGATTATTTATCGGCCAATTAATATCGGCGATAATTGGATCTTTTTTACTTTTGTCAGGAAAAGCGACTTTGCCGTTATTGATTTTGGTATTATCAGCTGGTAGTTTATGGAATTTTATTTTCTCTGGATTCCAGGTGGCGCGATATCTAGGTATAAAAGCATTATTGCCGGGATGGATTTTAGGTTTTAGGCCGATAAAAATTTCTTTTGCTTTTTTTCTGGCTGCGGTATTTGTAAAAGTTTATTCATACATTGACAGTTTTATACTTTCCTTGAAAATAGGTGAGCACGCAGTTGGAATATATTCAGTTGCTTATAAATTAACCTACGCTTTTCAATTTATACCCTTGGCATTTATAGCGGCACTGTATCCGGCAATGAGCGCAAGATCAAAAAAAATATCAGATTTAAAGAAGATTTTAATAGACGCCTTATGGTATGTAATGGCTATTGGGGCGCCGATTGTTTTTGGAATTTGGGCATTGGCGCCTGAAATAATTGACATTTTTTACGGCACCGATTATTCCGCATCGGTTCTTCCTTTGCAGATTTTAATTTTTGTCTTGTTGTTTATATTTCTTGATTTTCCACTGGGCGCGTTGCTTAATGCGACAGATAGGCAGGTTATTAAAACTGGTATTATGGGGGCGACTATGATGGTTAATATTGTTGCCAATTTATTTTTTATTCCGTTGTTAGGTGTTTCTGGTGCAGCCGTTTCAGCTCTAATAAGTTTTATTTTTATGTTTGCCGCTGGTTGGTATTTTGTAGCTGAAATTACCAAAATAAAATTTATAGAACTGGTGCAACTTGTTTGGCGCTTGTTGTTGGCCGCGATCGTGATGGCAATAATGGTTATTTTGGTAAAACCGTATTTGCCTATTTTTATAAGTGTAATAATCGGGGCATTAATATATTTGATGGCGGTAATAGCCTTTCAAGCCGTACAGCCTGAATACAGGCGAAGGATATTAGGTTTTTTCAATAAGTATGAAGGTGATTCTGCCGACAAATGATTATCCGCCGGCAAGAGGGGGCGTGGCAAGATATCTGCAAGCCGTAAAAAAGACATTTCCTCAAAATGTAGAAATCTTGCATTGGCAAAAACTTCCAGGGCGGTTTAGGATGTTTTTTCAGTTATGGAAAGAATTAAAGAAATTTGATTCTTTATGGACTAGTCATATTCTTCCGATAGGGACTATGGCTATGATTGTAGCCAGTTTGTTAAGAAAGCCGTATGGGGTATTTTTGCACGGCCTTGATTTTGATTTGGCCAGACGCAATGCTTGGAAGAGATTTTTAACAAAAAAAATTTTGCGCAAAGCGCAATTTGTCGTTGCAAACAGTAATGCATTAAGAAAAGAAATTGAAAATTTCTGCGACCGTTCTGTTGAAGTTATATATCCAACCGTTAACGACGCATTAGTTGAGAGCGCGAGCATGCTTTTTAAAGACAAAAAATATTGTCATAAGAAAAAAATTCATTTATTAACGACCGGTAGACTTATCGAAAGAAAAGGGCATATAAATGTTTTGGAGGCGATCGTAAATAAGCCGGAGTTTTATTATACTATTATCGGAGATGGCGCATTTCGTTCCGTAATAGAAGAGAAAATCAAGGCTTTGGGATTAGGCGATCGGGTGGAAATATTACGCAATGTTAAAGATGCAAAATTAGCGCATTTTTACGCGTTGGCGGATATTTTCGTTATGCCCGTTGAAAATATGAAGGGCGACAGAGAAGGATTTGGGATTGTTTATTTGGAGGCGCAGCTATTTGGACTTCCCGTAATAGCTACAGATTTGCCCGGAGTTAATGAAGCGATAAAGGGCGGAATTTTAATAAACGGAAAATCAGAATTGCCAAAAGCATTAAATAAATTAGCCAATGATTGTTTATTAAGAAAAAAATTAGGGCGCATAGGACGCGATTTTATTTTAGATAATTTTACAAGAGAAAAGCAATTTAAGAAATTGGAGAAATTTTTATGAGCGAACTTATTTCTGTAATCATACCAACTTACCAACATGCAAGTGTTTTATCGAAAACATTGGATTCGGTATTGGCGCAAACTTATGATAAC
>CAZMZN010000005.1:9323-16099 GCA_964570945.1 uncultured Gammaproteobacteria bacterium | reverse complement strand
GAGCATACTCGGTTATTTTGTTATCCTATGTTCTTTTTCCGGTGCTTTAACTGCGGCTTTTTTCTTTTCAATCAATGCCTGTATTCTTTTTTCAAAATCTTTGATTTTATTATTTTCAGCGTTTACGGCCACCAACTTATCCAGAGCTTCTTGCGCTTCATGAGTATCGCCAATCAAAATACAAGCTTCAATCAGAAAATCTAAATATTTTGGATTTTTAGGACTGAGTTCTGCGGCCTTTTTAAAATAATTATAAGCTTGCTTCACATCGCCCTTTTTTTGATTCACTTCACCTAAAGCGGTGATAACACTGGGATTTTCCGGTGATAATTTTAATAAAAACTTAAAGGTTTCCTCAGCTTGATTATAATCTTTATTCAATAGATATAGTCGCCCCAATATTTCATAAGCTTCAATATTGCGCGGATCTAAACTAATAGCTTCAATTAATTTCTTCTCCGCCACTTCATAATCATGCTTATCAATCTTGTTTTTAGCATCCTTAATCAAATCATCAATAACACGAAGGTCGCGCTCTCCGGCTTGTATTTTTTGCTTTTTATATGATTCTTCAACAGCGCTCAATTTAGCTGCCAATCTCCTTACCAACAATTGCGCCGCACTACCAACAGGCTTCAATAAATTATCTTGAGCTTTTTTTGCATATTGGCTGCCGGCCCGTTCCATTCTTTGCCTTAACAAATCATACTTCAATTTTTTAGAACGGTCGGCCGCATCAGATTGAGGATCAAGCAATTTTAATTGATCCCATTTTTTATACACTAAAAACAACAAAACAGCTAAACCGAGAAAAAACAAAATTGTCAAAAAAATCATCATAGAGCTTGTTGAGCGCTAATTATCTCCATGGCATCAGTTAAAATTTTATCAAAACGATGAATACTTAAACTGGCTCCTCCGACTAAAATACCATCAACTTCATTTTCCCGCAAAAACGAATAAGCATTTTGATCATCAACCGACCCGCCATATACAACATTAATGTTTGCAATATGGGTATTTAATATTTTTGCCGTCTCTTTGCGAATGTACGCATGCATGTCTAATACAGAAGCAATATCAGCGCTGTGATGAGAACCTATGGCCCATGACGGTTCGTAAGCTATAAATATCTTTGCATGTCTGCCCAATGTAACACCAGACAAAGAACCGTGTAACTGGTCATGGATATATTCTTGAGCATTACCGGCTAATCTGATCTCTTCAGATTCCCCTATACAAACAATGGGAATTAATTTCGCCTCCAAAGCTGCCCGTACTTTCCGCGCTATCAATTCATTACTTTCTCCCATTATTTGCCGCCTTTCACTATGTCCGAGAATAACATAATTTACACCAATATCCTTCAGCACCGCAGGTGAAACTTCACCCGTATAAGCACCATTCTTATCCGGACCGCAATTCTGCGCCCCAAGCATAATGCGGCCGCGCGCCAAAATTTTACGCACTTCAGATAAAGCGACAAAAGTGGGGCACAAAACAATGCCCGGTAAAAATTCTTTGCCGCGCGCAAAACGAGCCACCCCCCTTGCCAACGCGGCGCTCTCACGAATATTTAAATTCATTTTCCAATTCCCGATAATATATTTCATATGCCTTTATTTAATAGAAGCAGGTAAATAAGCCATTAATTCTTCATCGGTTTGATATGGCCCTATTGCGGCAACGGCAAAATTATTAAAGTCTAAAATTTGTTCCGCTACTCGCTTAATATCCGCCCTTTTCACCGCTTGAATTTCTGCTAATTTTTCATCAGGTGTTTTTACCTCACCCAATAATAATTCTTGCCGACCAACAAATTCAGCATAACTTGAAGTATTTTCCAAGCCAAGAGCCAAAGATCCGGCAACATGATCTTTAATATATTGCAATTCTTTATTAGTTACGCCATTTTTTTTGATTTTTGCCAACTCTGAAAAAATAACCTTCATAGCCGCCTTTAATCTTTTGGCATCTAATCCCGCCTTTATGCCAAATACGCCAATATCTGCATATGCTTCAGTGAACGATCTGATTGTATAACACAAGCCGCGACGTTCTCTCACTTCAATAAACAGACGCGAACTCATCGCTCCTCCCAGCAAGCCCGACAATAAATTAATTACCGGCAAATCTTTATCGCCTCGCCCCGGCATGGCAAAACCCAAAGCAATTTGAATTTGTTTTAAATCCTTATACTGCCTTCTGATTCTTATTCTTTGCTCATCATTTTTGTACGGTTCAAAGCCGGGAGGCTTTGAACGTTCCGGTACGCGACCAAAAGTTTTTTCCAATATTTCTTTAATATCTTTGGGAATATTTCCGGCAACCACAACTGTCATTTCTGAAGGTATATAATAACTGTCTCTATACTCTATCACATCGGCACGCTTCATTCTTTTTACCGATTCAATACTTCCGGCAATCTCCATTCCCAATCTATTGCCGGAAAACATAGCTTCTTCCAATAAATCACCGATATGCATTATCGGATTCTCTTCATACATCTTAATCTCTTCAACAATAACACCCTTTTCTCGCTTCATTTCTTTGGGGTCATACTTGGAATGAAAGAGCATATCGTGAAGCAAATCAACTGCCAGTGGAATTTTATCTCCGGTAATTTTAATATAATACCCCGTCAAATCCTTACCTGTGTAAGCATTAAATTCGGCTCCATATCTATCTAATATTTTAGTGATATCCAAAGTTGTCGGCCTACGCTTTGTCCCTTTAAACATTAAATGTTCAATAAAGTGCGAACCTCCCCAAACTTTATTGCTTTCGTAACGAGATCCAACACCCACCAATACTAAAATAGTCGCCGCTTTCGTCCCTTTCATGGGAACAAGATGATAACGCAAGCCATTGCTTAAATATTTTGGTTTTTTCATAATTTCAATTCCATTTAATAATCATTGTGCCTGTTTCACTGTTAATTGATGACAATACAGGACCCGACCCGCAGCTTTAAGCCTCTAATTGTGTACCGTTTATCGCTGCTTAATTTCAAAGTTTTTAAAATATCATCGCGATATTCTCCGGATCATTCTCTTTTTATTCAATATATAAAATCAAAACTTGGTCGCAAAATAAGAACCCAAATCTTCAATCAAGACTCTGTCTTGTTCCATTGTATCCCTATCACGAACGGTTACTTTTCCATCTTCCAAACTATCAAAATCAACTGTAATGCAATAAGGTGTACCGATTTCATCCTGGCGGCGATATCGCTTGCCGATTGATTGGGTTATATCAAAATCGCAATAATAATCACCCTTTAATTTATCAAAAATTTTCTTACCGACGGCTACAAGCTCATCTTTTTTGGATAATGGTAAAATAGCAATTTTTATCGGCGCCAATGAAGGCTTTAATTTCAAGACAACGCGAACATCGCCATTAACTTCTTCTTCTGTATAAGCGTCAGATAAAACAGCTAACATTGTACGGCCAACGCCGGCCGATGTTTCCACAATATGAGGGATATATTTTTCGCCTTTTTGTTGATCTATATATTCTAACTTTTTACCGGAATATTCCTGATGCCTACTTAAATCATAATCTCCACGCGCGTGAATTCCTTCCAATTCTTTCCAACCAAACGGGAATTTATATTCAATATCAAAAGCTTCTTTTGCATAAAAAACCAAATTTTCATGCTGATGCCATTGTAAATTATCTTTGTTGATTCCCAATTCTTCTATATAAAAATTCATTCTTTCATTTTTCCAACGCTCATATTCATTCATTGCTTCATCGGGATGGACAAAGTATTGCATTTCCATTTGTTCAAATTCGCGGGTACGAAAAATGAACTGCCGCGCGGTGATCTCGTTGCGAAAAGCTTTTCCGATTTGAGCAATTCCAAAAGGAATTTTTGGATGCATTGTATCCAAAACATTTTTAAAATTTACATAAATACCTTGGCATGTTTCACCGCGCAAATAAACAGGCTCCTCTTGCCAGTTGCCGGTAAAATTACCGAGATTTGATTGTACCAATAAATTAAAATTCTTAACTTCGGTAAAATCCGTGCCGCCGCATTTTGGACATTTAACTTTATCTTTATTATCGCGCAACAAATTATTAATTTCTTCTTCGCTCATCTTCTCATCAGCAAAAACGCCAATTTCTTCCAATAAATGATCCGCTCGGCTGCGCGTATGGCATTGCCGACATTCAACCAATGGATCAGAAAAACCGCTAACATGTCCGCTGGCATGCCATATTTTTGGATTCATAAAAATAGCCGAATCCAAACCGTAAACATTTAACCTTTCATGGACCATGTTGCGCCACCATGCCGCCTTTATATTATTCGCCAATTCAACGCCCATCGGACCATAATCGTAAACCGCCGCAAAACCGCCGTATATTTCTGACGAAGGAAAAATAAATCCCCGCGTTTTTGCTAAAGCGACAATTTTATCCATTTGTGAAGACATAATTAAATTGTGGTGATTTCTTCCTCCTTCTTTTTACCCATTTCATCAATAATATTGATTTGATCCTTAACATCTGTTTCCAGATTATCAAGTTGGCGACGCTTTTCATCGTCTCCAACCCCCTCTTGTTTATTGATCGCTTTCTTTACTTCCTCTCTAATTTGCCGAATAGCCACTCTGGCTTCTTCTAATTTTTCTTTTAAAATTTTGACAAATTTTTGCCTTTGTTCGTCAGTCATCATCGGAATATTTAACCTGATTTTATTACCATCAACATTTGGCTGCATACCAAGCTCAGCTTCAATTAAAGCTTTCTCCATCGCTTTAACAACAGATGAGTCCCAAATCTCAATTTGAATTGTGCGAGCATCAGGAATATTTATGGACGCCAGAGCTTTAATCGGCTGAGTGGCACCGTAAGCTTCAACCTGTATATTTTCCACCAAAGCTGGGCTGGCTTGTCCGGTGCGTATACCGGCTAATTCTTTTTGTAAATGTTCAATTACTTTTTTAAATTTTGGCTGATAATTTTCAATCATAGTTTCTAATTATTTTATTGACATATCTTACAATTATTCACGCAGTCGTCAACTTATTTTTCTAAGTTGGCAAAACTTACATAAATATAACTGCTGTTTTTTGGATGAACAACAATCTCTGTCGGCGTGCGCCTTGATGGCAAATCTTGAGTTGTCCATGCTTGTCCGGCATTTTCACTGGCATAAAAAGTACTATCGGTAGCATAATAAATATTCAATGAACTTTCAGGATCATATGCCACCGCCCTAATACGCACTTCGCGAGGCGCGGTAATTAAAGGTATCGCCTGCCATGTCTCACCAAAATCTTCAGAACGCAGTAAGCCATACTTGGTATTCATGATTAATGAAGTTCCATCAGCCGTTTGAGTAAATCCGTAAACATCATCTGAATCACGATATTCTTTCTTTAATTCATCTTCATATTCAGTCCAATTCGCCCCACTATCAATGCTGCGATACAAACCATTACCATCGGTACCGACCATAATTATACGACTATCATGATTACTTACGGCTATATCGGTTATACTGCGCTTAAAACGCCCCATTGTAGACCAAGTTTCACCGCCGTCTTCGGTTTTAATAACTGTTCCCGTACTATCACCAAGCCAAACAATTTGCGGATTATACCAATCCAAAACCATTGCCGTTAAACTTTCCTCCGATTTATCCAAAAAATACACGGAAGAAAAATCACGGCCGCAATTTTCAGATTTCATCAAATAAGACGGCGTTAAAGAATAAATTACACATTCATCATCAGGACTCACTTCTGTTTTTAAAATAGTACCTGAACGCAAATCCGTATCCGACGGCCTTTGCCAAGTATTGCCGGCATTATAAGAATAGAAAAGCCCGTTTCCATATGTACTTAAATAATAGGCTTTAGGATCGGACGGGTCTATTTCCAAATCTGATACATTGACTCCGCCAATAGAAGTAACGCCGCTGGCTTGAGGCAAAGTGGCGAGTTGAACCCAGTTTTCGCCCGCATCCTCTGTTTTCCATAAAGCGCCATCAGCACCGGCACCGGAATCAGAAGAAAATGATAAGCAACCCGCTCCGGTAGTTAATAAAAATGCAATAATTGCAAAAAATTTCCATGATATTTTCATATTAAAATGATAAAGCAAAATGTTGTAAGGCTAATGTTTTATTAATATTTTCTTGAAGCATAATTTCAGTTTCAGCCAAAGCTCGCAACGCCTTGGTATAAGCTGTCGGCGGTCTTGTTTTTCCATTCATACGCAGTGCGTTATGCAAACGGTCGCTAATCAAAATCCGCCACATTAATATCAGCCCTTGTATTGTATCATTTTCTTCACTTTTTTGCTCCTTGTTTTTCTTTGCTTCTTTTACCAACTCATCAATAAAAGATAAGCGTTGATAAAGAGGCATTCGCAAAAAATCTTCCGCACTTTGCCGCCACTGCCTATACATGCTATCCGGATTGGACATATCATATGCCAATCCAGGCCTGCCTCCGGCTGTATCAGCCGACGGAAGCTGTTTCATTTCCTTATAAGGCACCAAATTGAAATTAATTTTTACACACCGGGAAATAATGGTCGGCAATAATGTTTCTCCGCCGGAAGCCACCAAAATTATAATTGCTTTTCCTTTTGGCTCTTCCAACGTTTTTAACAATACATTTTGTGATGATAGATTAAGCCGATTCGCGTTATCAATAATTATTATTTTATAATTTCCCGAAGCTGACTTTAAAGACATTTTCGCTAGTAATTTTCTGATATCATCCACGGTGATTTTTTCAGCATCAACAATT
>CAZMZN010000005.1:0-9313 GCA_964570945.1 uncultured Gammaproteobacteria bacterium | reverse complement strand
CAACAATTGCTATATCCGGAGACGCGGTCAAATATTCCTCATTTACACCGGACAAAGCAGAAATAAACCTTTTGGCGACTGTAAATTTACCAACCTTTACCGGTCCGGAAAAAAAATATGCATGTGCCGGCACGCCGGTTTGAATAATTTTTTCTAAATACTGAATTTGCCGGCTATGCCCTATAATACCGGCAAAATTGATATTTTCAGCTGTTTTCATATTATTATTATAACACAGGCGAAAAGAGCTTTACCAAAAACAGTTTCACCGCCCATCATTGACAAAAACTTAATTTTATGCCATAATTTTCAGTTCCTTGAAAAGGAGGAAAAATGACCGAAAAAAAGAAAAAGCCGGTCATTTTCCCCCGTCTCCGTATAATTGACGGGGGGAAACAAATTCCGCCGCCGGAAAAGCGGCGGCATTATCCGGGGTACAACCCCCGGACAGGCCTGATCGAAATCAGGCCCGGGGTGTATACACCCCCTTCACGCGCCGCAGTCTTGCTATGGTGGCGCGTGCTAGATGACTGACCGGCAGAATTAATTAACACGCGCCGGTCTTTTTTAAATCTTCCGCAGCCGACTAAAGAGGCGAATTGTCTCGCAATCCACCAGGAGGAGAGTACAATTTAAACATTCTAGTATTAAGATTTGGCCCGGCTAACTCTTAATACATGCCTGAATGTTTACGGATTACACTTGCCTTCAAGTCACTGATCCATTATGTCGCCTCGGCGGCTCCACCGATAACCATCGGGGGACATCAGCCTCTTTAGTCGGTTGCGGGCGATTCTTACTTGCCGAATCATCCGCGCGTTCTTTCAAACAACAAAACCCCTCAGCATTGGCGGAGGGGTTTTGCTTTTTTATTTTTTATTTTATTACTTTCCTCCAAAAATTATCTAATAAATAATAAGCGGTACTTGCAATTGGGGCAAATTTTATATCTATAGCTACCAATTCCTCAGCAAAAGAAAATAAAGCCAACCTATCTCCACATACCGTTATCTCTCCTTGCATAGGAGCTTTGTCTTCCGGCAAAACAACCACTTCACAATTCTCAGGCTTTGGAATTTGCTGAATTTTTTTTGCATTTTTACTAATGATAATTGATCTTATTTTCTTGGATCCGGCGCTAATTCGCAAATGTTGTTCATTAACACGCTGCACTTTCAATAAAGCAAACCAAGCATCAATACCGACTATCTGTATCATATCTGCCGGTAATAATTCATATTCTTTTTGTATAGCGCGCAAGCCATTAAATCCACGATAATATCTAATTTCCGGCCTTGCGTCACTACGAGCGCAAAAAGCGTTCAACCCGGCCGCTAAATCATCCGCCAATTTTATTTTTTCGTTTAAATGCTCTTTTTGCAATCGCAATAAAATTCCGATTTTATCGGGAGGCTCAGCTTTATATTTACGTTCATTTTTTTGTATCACAATTGACAGCAACCCTTTTTTGCGCAATTTTTCCAAAGCGTAATAAACCGTTGTTCTGTTTATCGCCACCCTGCTGGCCAATTCTGATGCGCTTATAATACCGGCATGTAAACAAGCAAGATAAATTAACGACTCGGTAGCCGACAACCCCAATTTTTCTAAATCTTTTTGAAAATCCCTCATACCCCCCTTAATATCTCCCAAGTCTCACGGGCCGCTTTTGACCAAGAAAAATCTTGCCTGCGCCGACGGCCGCGCATTATCAAATCTTGTCGAAGCTTATTATCACTTTCCAAAATCGACATTTTCCTTTGCCAATCAATAGGATCATTCGGCCCGGCATATAAAGCGGCGTTTTGAGCAACTTCTTTAAAAACCGAAATATCTGACAAAATCATGGGAACTTCAGCTTTCATGGTTTCCAAAACGGGCATACCAAATCCTTCATATAAAGACGGGAACAAAAAACCGACTGCGCCGGCCAATAAAGCCGACATATCTTCGCTGGGCACATAACCGGGCAAAAAAATCTCTTTTTTATACGGCGACTGGCTAACTAATCGCATAATATTATCGGCGCCATATCCCTTTTTACCAATCAATAACAATCCTGCCGACCCCTTTTGTTTTTTATATTCTGTAAAAGCTTTAATCAATATCTGCTGATTCTTTTTTGATTCCAATCTGCCAATACTAATAAAATACTTTTCAGGCAAATGATATTTTTTTCTGATTGCACTGATATCAAATTTATTATCATGCCGCCCACTATTATTAATGCCATGGTAAACAACAACAATCATATCAGACGGCACTCCGTAAACTTTTTTTAAATCATTGGCGGTATTTTCAGAAACCGCAATGATTCTATCTGCTGTTTTTACAATGCGCCACAGTGATAGCTCCTGTCGTAAACGTTCTCTTAACGAGTAAGTTTTAGGATAAAAATAAAAAGCTATATCATGCACAGTCGCTACCGTTTTAAAACCCGTAAATATGGGAACTTCATGCATTGGCACAAATAAAACATCCGGCCTATGCAATGCCAATTCCCGTGCCAGACGCAAATGTGTCCACCCCTTCCCTCGCCACGGCAACAGACGCCAATGCCAACCCGCGGGCAATGGATTTAATTCCTCCACCTCGCGACTTGCATACAAGATCACTTGTTCATCCGACAACAACGGTGATCTCATCATTTCTTTTAATAAAAACAAGGCGTAATTTTCAACACCTGTTTTTTTACCGGTCAACAAACCGTTGACCGGAATGCCATAAATACGCATATTAACCGCTAAATACACTGCGTTTATAAGCTTCCAAATTCTCCAAAGCCAAGCCCGTGCCTTTAGCGACACACATTTGTGATTCGTCCGCCAAATAAGTAGGCACACCGGTAGCTTCGGCAATTAATCTGTCAAAATTTCTCAGCTGAGAACTGCCGCCCGAAATAACTATACCCTTGTCCATAACATCCGCCGATAATTCAGGTGGCGTTTTATATAACACTTCTTTAATAGCGGATAAAATTCCTTCCAATAAAGGCTGAATCGCTTCGGTTACATCATCAGAATTAACTTCCATTATTTTAGGCAATCCGGTAATCATATCGCGTCCTTTAACTTCCATAACCAATTTATCTTCCAAATACATTGCCGATCCAACCTTGATTTTTATCTCTTCTGCCGTGCGTTCACCTACCGCCAAATTATATTTTCTTCTAATATGTTCGCTAATTGCTTGGTCAAATTTAATACCTCCGATACGTACAGAATCGGAAGCAACAATACCACCTAATGATATAACCGCAATTTCTGATGTTCCTCCGCCAATTTCCACAATCATATGACCCGAAGGACTGCCAATGGGAATATTGGCACCAATCGCCGCCACAATAGGTTGGCGAATAACATATGCCGACTTAGCGCCCGCCGACAAAGCCGCATCCACCACCGCCCGCCTTTCAGTTGAAGTAATCCCTCCGGGAACGGCTACCATAATCTCAGGCCGTAAAAATCTAAATCCTCCCAAAGCTTTATTGATAAAATAACGCAACATGGCTTCTGTTGTTCTATAATCCGCAATCACTCCGTCTTTTAACGGCCGCTTGGCAACAATAGTATCAGGAGTTCGGCCGAGCATATCTTTAGCTTCTTTACCGACCGCCAAAACTTTTTTATCTGATTTTGAAATAGCGACAACAGACGGTTCGTTGATTATAATTCCTCTTTTTGGCACATATACCAAAACCGTGGTCGTCCCCAAATCAATACCGATTTTTTTATCCAACATAACACTGGTTCAAAAACTTATCTGCACACGGCTATCCCGATCAATCTCTCCTCGCCAAACATAAATGTCGTCTCCATAATTCTCCCGCTCCTCAGACGGATACGCCGCTGTTATCCTTTTATCAAAATCCAAATTGAGCGTCAAAGGATAATTATCGGTTCCGGGCTGTTTGTAAATATTGAGATTGTAATATCCGGCCAAAACTGATTGGGAAATATTATCGGGCAATTCATAGGTCAAAACCAATTGAGCCGTTTGCCCAATTGAAACTGTAAAGTAATGACCAAATACCGCCATACCCAAATCTGAATTGTAATCAAATGACGATAAATCCACTTCTTGTCCGGCGAAAGAAGCGGAAACTAAATACGAACCCATGGGCGCGTACCAACGAGCATATGTCTGATAACGACTGGTTCTCCAATCGCTTTCTCCATTATGCTGATAAGTAATAGTTGCGGTAGCATAATATTTGCCATTTTTCTTGCTTATTTTATAGTCAATTTTCCGCTCCATGGCGTGATCTGTTTTTAAGGCTCCTAAATTGGCATCCACCAACATCAATGCGTCGCCGCCTTCAGCAGGAGTTTCAATACGAGCCCCCCATCCCTGCTCAACAAATATATTTTCCACTTCTGAATCCAAGGCGTAAATCATAATATGCTTCTGAGCAATATTGTTTTGTAAAACAGATAATAAAGCCGACCATTGGGAGAATGGCAAATCCGCCAATTTACCCAAGACGGTTTCAGCCAATTCACCAACAGTTACCTTTCTTTCACTACGAGACAAGCCCAAATCCTCAAAACCGTATTCAACATAATATTCCAAAAGTTCAGTTACATTTTCAGAATCAAACTCTATGCCGCGAATATTAACCGGCCCGACTAAATCCAGTATATCCTCGACTAAATCAGGTGTAATACCTATTACACCGACAATATCCGGTGCCGGCTTGCCGACGGCGCGCAGTTCTTGTTGGTAAAGCTCAACAGAATTTTGCGCGGACTCGGCAAAATCAGGCGACCAATTCGCATCTCTGAAATACCAATTATTAACCCCTAAATATTTTTTTAGCGGCCCCGGCGGCTCCATTTGATAATTCGCTTCTATAGCCGGCTCATCAACACTCAAATAAGAATCATCGGTGTAAAAATCCTTTATTTGTCCGTTTTCTACCTGTAGAATTCCATATACACCGATAAATCCTCCCCCGGGCCGCAATTCCGTATTATTTAAAAATAACACCAGCCATTGTTTCGGCTCATTAATTCCGCTCAAGTCAGCCAGAGTTTGTGAAATCGGAATTAAAAAATCAATCGTCTTTATAGTGGATTGCAAATATTTATCCACTGAATTAATTAAAATTTCAATATTTCCATTAATACCGTTAATATTTTTTACTTTCTCCAATTCATTGGCAGCCAAATCCAATTCAGCTTTTGCAGTAATAAAATTATCGGCTGAACTTGCCAAAGCTTGCAGAAAATAAACGCGATTATTATCCGCAATTTCTTCCAAATCAATCTCACCGTTATTACTATCTTCAAGCGCCGGAATATCTGCTATTGCTTTTTTAATTTTTACCGCTGCTGACAATAAACTATCCACAGCCTGCGCGCTATCAATCGCTACAGTCGCCATATGATCAGCGGCGCGCAATTGCGGCCCTAAATACGGAGTTATAAAAGCGAGTTTTGCATATTTCAAATCATTTTTAGCCGCTTCAATTTCCGCGCTCATTTTTATCACATCTTCTTGAGCTTGTTCAAAATTAAATTTCCCCGCTTCTTCCTTGGCGCTTGAAAAATAAATTTCAGCGGCGCGCATATGATTGTAAAATCCGCTCACCCCTATAACCACAGATGCGCTTACAATAAAAACAACGATAACAAAAACAATTACCGCAATTTTTTTCCAATTTTTTCGTTTTCGCTCTTTTGTTGTTTTAATAAAAAGATTGTCCTCCATACCAACATTATACATCATCGTTCATCGTGGTTGTTGTTTGTCGGCGCGGATCGGCTGAATGGCGATATTTCAAAAAAAATTTAATCGCGCTCATAATTTGAATGCGCGTATATTTTGACATTAATTGCTGCCAAAAATTACCGTCAGCGCTAGCACGGCGGTGATAATGAATCATTTGCGCTTGAGGATTATAAACTACTTTATATCCTTTTTCCCAAAAACGGCGGCACAAATCATTATCTTCGTAATACATAAAGAATCGCTCATCAAACAACCCTACTTGATTTAGCGCTTCCCGCCTTGTAAACAAAGCCGCGCCAATCAAAGAATCAACTTCCATAATTTCATTATGGTCGTCGTCTTGCATCAAATAATGCGCTAATGCTTTTTTACCAAAAGGCATGCGCCCCAAAAAAGTTCTTCTATAAACAGGGATCATAATTGTGGGAAAACGAAAACAAGAATATTGTAAACTGCCGTCCGGATTTAACAATTTTGGTCCAACAATGCCCACTTGCGGATTTTTCTCCATAAAATCAAATAAAGTCTCCAACGAATTTGGCCGAACAACAATATCGGGATTAAAGATCAAAATATATTTTCCCCGCGCTGCTCTAATACCTATATTCATTGCTCCGCCAAAGCCCAAATTACCCCTAGCCGACAAATAACGGGCAGAAGGAAATTCCTCTTTTAAAACTTGTTTCATTTCACTCTGGATATTATTGTCCACCAAAATGACTTCATAGTGCAATTTTGGCGCCGCGCGCTTAATGCCGCGTAAAGTTTGCCGTATTTGGTCTTTTTCAAAAGTGTGAACAATAATAATTGACAAATCAATTTCTCGCATATTTTCGCAATTCAGATTCTTTTACTTTGGCGCTCGTTAAAATTATTTTTCGTTTCTTCCACATTTTTGGCAGCAATGATAATGAAGAAACCGCGACTTTCACCGTCTTTGGTTCAAAAAACATTATATACAATAATCTGCTTAGCTCGGCCGCGGAAATATAAGGAAAAAACAAAATAAAGTCAGCCAAGGTTAAATTTTTCAGTAAAACAAACCATTGATTGCGTGTCGCTAGCGCTTTGAGATAATCGCTTTTATGCCGACGGCGATTCAATATCCGTTCCTTGAAAGACATTTTGGCGGCACCATACATACCGCGATAATGATAAACAATCGCTTTGGGCACAAAAACCACTCGCCAACCCCGCTTTCGCAAACGCAAACCTAAATCGCAATCTTCTCTGTAAGCAAAAAAATCCTTATCAAACAATTCGGTACCTATCATTAAATCTTCTATCACATTAATCGGCATCAAAGCCATAGCTCCCGATGGCGCAAAAACATCTGTTTGTTTATCATACTGCCCTTTATCCATTTCACCAGCCCCTCTTTCTACCATACGCCAACTTTTTGTAAGCGACATGCCCGTGCTATCCAAAATATCCGACTTAATAACCTCTACAATCTCTTCATCAGAAGCGTGTTGGCCAAAAGCACGATATATTTTCGGCTGAATGGCGCCAATACCTTTATTCTTTCGCCAAGCGCTCGCCAATTCCGCCAAAGCGTTGGGGTGCAAAATCATATCATCATTCATCCAAACAATCGCCGCATTATCTTTTTCCGTTGCCGGCAAATGATCCAATGTATAACGAATCAACTGGTTGTGCCCTTCGGCAAAACCGATATTTCTTAAATTACGCGCCACCAGTGTTCCGGGAAATTTTTCTTGCAAAAATTCAACCGTGCCGTCAGCACTACCATTATCCAATATCCTCACCGTAAAATCTTGATAGGTTTGTTTATGTAAGGATTTTAACAAATCCGGTAAAAACCGGCGGCTATTTCTTGTTAAAATATGAATATACAGACGCATAAACCGAGTGTAAAATAATCGTTTGTTTATGGCAAGATAAAAAAAATCCCGCTTCTGCGGGATTTTTTTCAAAAATCTTCTTACGCGCCGATTTCAAAACGGGAAAAACGGTTAATGCGCAAATTCTCACCTATGGACGCAATTTTACTCTCCAGCAATTGCGCTATGGTCAAATCTTCATCTTTAATGAATTTTTGTTCCAGTAAACACACTTCTTCAAAATATTTGCCCATTTTTCCTTCAACGATTTTTTCAATAATTTCAGCCGGCTTACCGGCATTTTGTTCGGTGGCGATTTCTTTTTCTTTGGCGATAACTTCTGCCGGCACATCTTCGCGAGACAAATACAAAGGATTCATTGCCGCGATATGCATGGCAATATCATTGCACAATTCAATAAACACTTCATTACGGGCAACAAAATCTGTTTCGCACAAAACTTCAACCATAACTCCGATACGGCCATTGCCATGAGTATAACAATGCACTCTGCCTTCACTGGTTTGCCTGTCAGCCCTCTTGGCGGCTTTGGCCGCTCCTCGCTTTCTTAAAATTTCCAAAGCCTTTTCCGCGTCGCCATCAGCTTCTTGTAAAGCTTTTTTGGCTTCCATCATACCCACTCCGGTCATTTGCCTTAATTTGGCAACATCGCTAGCGCTTATATTCATAGGTGATAATTTAAATTAATTATTTATTGGCAGCTTTATTGGCACTGTTTTTAGCGCGCGCCTTACCGACTTTAGCCGCTTCAGCGATTAATTTTGTAATCAAAGTAATAGATCCGACAGCATCATCGTTGGCGGGAATAGGATAATCAATTAATTCCGGATTAATGTTGGTATCAGCTAAAGCGACAACTGTTATTCCTTTCTTCTTAGCTTCCATTAAAGCGGTTTTATCATGCTTTACATCTACGATATAAACCATCGCCGGAGCTTTCTTTAAAAGAACCAAACCGCCAATTTTTTCATCCAATTCATCTATTTTGCGATCAAATTGCAGTTGTTCCAATTTTGTATATTTTTTAAGCTCTCCTTTATCTCTTTTATCTCGCAAATCAATAAATTTTTTCACTAATTTTTGAATCTCGCCAAAATTGGTAAAAGTTCCGCCGAGCCAACGCTCGCTTACATACGGAACACCGGCTTCCAAAGCGTATTTTTCAATAATTCTTTGCGCCTGCGGCTTTGTGCCGACAAACACAATTTCTTGACCGGCGGCCACCATTTCTTCAACCGCTGGCAAAGCTTTTTCCAAAGCAGATTGAGTTTGTTCAATGTCTATAATATGCACCCCTTCTTTTTCTCCAAAAATATAAGGCTGCATTTTTGGATGCCATTTTGATGTGCGGTGTCCAAAATGAACACCGGCTTTTAGTAGGTCTTCCAAACTTGGTATTTTGGGCATAATTTTCCTTTTATTCCTCAACTCGCACGTTAAAGCCCGTAATACGGGAGGATTTTAACGCATCGCCCGCGAGTTTGTGTTATTAATTGATAAAATTGCGATGGCCGGATAATAACTGTTTTTGGCGATTTCGTCAAGTTAAAAAAATAAAAAAAGCCGCGTTGATAACGCGGCCAGAAATTTCGACGTCTAGTAGTCGAACCAGCCGTCGCAGCCCTCGCTGGCCGAGGGCGCGGCGCCGGTGCGGCCGGTGTCGCTCCAGGCGTAGGGAGCGACCTCGACCTCGACGCCGTCGAGGTAGACGGCAC
>CAZMZN010000004.1:10276-19222 GCA_964570945.1 uncultured Gammaproteobacteria bacterium | reverse complement strand
TGTTTGCTGATATGCAAAATAATATCCCTTTGTTCTTCTATTGAAAGCTCTTTAAAAATTTCCAATCTCTTTCCGGGATGATAAGAAATTTTATGAATGATTTTATCAAAATCTTTACTATGAGTTGGCATAAAATTATTGTATTAAAAAATGCCCAAAAATAAAAGGATGAAAATTATTGGGCTATCTGGTCGGGCTAGCCGGACTTGAACCGACGACCTCTTGCACCCCATGCAAGCGCTCTAGCCTACTGAGCTATAGCCCGATAACAAATTTTTATCACAAAAAAATGGAAACTTCAATCCTAAAACTTCAAAGAAAAAACCGCCTGAAATAAGGCGACTGGTGCGAACGGAGGGACTCGAACCCTCACGGCATTGCTGCCACCAGCTCCTGAAGCTGACGCGTCTACCAATTCCGCCACGTTCGCATATTTAACAACAAAAGTCTAGCAAAAAATAATTAAAAAGCAAATTTCAAAACAATTTTATATAAAAAAATATTCGCAAAATTATGTTTTGCTAAAATCATTACCGACAATTAGAAAAATTTAAAACTCGCCCGTTTGGCGAGTATTTATTCAACTTTTAGCTTGGTGGGCGTTGCAGGATTTGAACCTGCGACCTTTGCAATGTGAATGCAACGCTCTAACCAGCTGAGCTAAACGCCCAAATATTTTCTCTCTGGTCGGGCCGGCCGGACTTGAACCGACGACCTCTTGGTCCCAAACCAAGCGCTCTAGCCTACTGAGCTACGGCCCGCAACAAAGCGATAGAAATATATCAAAATACCCGCAAAAATTCAAGGGTTATCTTAATCAATCTTGACTTTAAAATCATTTTTCAGTATCATGATGACGCTTTATTTTAGCAAATAGGGTGTGTAGCTCAGGTGGTTAGAGCGCAGTCCTGATAAGACTGAGGTCGAAGGTTCAAGTCCTTCCACACCCACCATCAAAAAATAGACGCCGGGGTAGCTCAGTGGTAGAGCGAGGGCCTGAAGAGCCCTGCGTCGGGGGTTCAATTCCCTCTCCCGGCACCAAAAAACAGCCAGTTTACTGGCTGTTTTTTGTATTTCTCCAAAGATTGAATTTAAATATCGTCAAACTGATTATTGCATTAATTATTCCTGCAATAGGAAACGCCCACCAAATACCAAATTCCTTCCACCCTAACACAAACGCCAACAAATAAGCTAAAGGTAACCTTAATCCCCATACACCCAATAAAGATAGAAGCATTGCTAAAAATGTATTACCGGTGCCGCGATACAAACCATTTAAAGACATTTGAATGCCAACAAAGCCAAACATGGGCGCCATAATTTTAATAAACATAGCCGACTCATGTGCGGCTGAGATATCCGCCGGAATAAAAAGCCAAGCGACAAAATCCGCCAATACAAATAAAACAGCGCCTATTAAAGTCAAAATTAAAAAACTACTCCAAGCACTTATTTTAGCTACTTTTATAGCTCGTCCCCATCTTTCAGCGCCTATATTTTGCCCCACCAATATCGATGTGCCGATAGATATCCCCAAAGCGGGAATTATAATAAAACTTAAAATTCGTCCTCCAATACTGTAAGCGGCCAAAGTTAAGGTTCCCAGAGACGCAATAAAACCAATCATTATAACCATAGCAAAGGCGCGCACAGATTGTTCAATCGCTGCCGGTATACCTAATTTAAATATCTTGAAAATCCATAGTTTTTTAATTTTTAAATCACACATTTTTATTTTGATCCCTTTATTTCCAAAAAAAAGTATGTAAAGAGCTGTTAAAGCGGCAATAGTTTGCGTTATCACGGTTGCTATCGCTGCTCCAGCCACACCATATCCTGAAAAACTATCAAAACCGAAAATAAATATCGGATCAAGAAAAAAATTTAAAATAACTGTTACTAAAACAATATACATTGGTGTTTTTACATTACCAATACCGCGCATCGCTGATTGAAAAACCATAAAAATAAACATAAAAATTGCTCCCGCAAAAGATATGCGCAGATATGATACCGCGTTAGCATAAATATCACCGCCAACATCCATAAACCGTAATATCAAACCAGAACAAGAAATACCAAACAACGAAATAGGTATTGCCACTAACATAATAGCCGCTAATGTTTGACCCGTGGCCATATTGATTTTTTCGAATTTTTTACCACCTTTATATTGAGCAGTTAATATAGCGGCAGCTGTTGCCAATCCCCCCGCCAAGGAGATAACAAAATATATTATTGGAAAACTTAACGAAGCCGATGCTAGCGCCGACGCCCCCAATCTTCCCAACCAAAAAGTGTCAATTAACTGATAAGCTGTTTGTAAAATATTGGCAAAAATAATAGGCACTGATATTAACAATAAAGATTTGAAAATCGAGCCTTGAGTAAAATCATATTTTTTCATAATAAGAATCGCTTGAATTGTATTAATTATATAACAAACACAAAAAAGCGGCGACTAAAAAGTAATACCGCCGCCGCAAGATACAACTATTGCGCGTCGCTTACCACTATCTCGTTTGAATAATGGTAAACAACGGTTATCGGAGCCGGGGAGAGCTCATCAGGGTATGTCTTCCGACGATTTTTGCTAAACAATCCAAGCGCGTATCTTGAATTGATGAAAAATCATCACGAAAAACACGAAGATATGCCACCTTTCCGGCAGTTAAACCAAGCAGAATAAATACATTCTCCTTTGATTCCGAAGCGGCAAAACAGGCGCGAATATCTGCAAGATCGCGCTCTTTAAATAAATCGGCAAACTTTTGCGGTTCGCGAGCGGCGCCAATATATACGCCATCAATAAAGCCGTAAAAATGCCTGCGAATCGGCTTGATTTTACGAGTGGTTCGCCATTCAAAACGGCCGGAACCGCCCCAATCATAGCGCGACATCGCTTTAATGACACATTCCTTCTCATTTTCTGTTTCGTACAAAACAGAAAAACGCACGCTGGTAATATCAATGCGGCCGCCATCAACATCAAAAAACAATTTCCTCCCAAACGGCGGCCGCACAAAACACGCTCGCACTTCAGGCAAAACTGACCGCGCCGCAATCATAACTTTCTCTGAATCAAAGTTGCCATACACCGCCAAATCAGCGGTCAAATAGCCGAAAGTGGGCTTTGCCAAAGCAATAGTTCCACTAAAAAGAGCTGCGAAGACGAATGAAAACATGTTTCCTCCATAGAAAAACACCCCCTCAACACAGGGGGTGCAATACAAATACATCACTTCTTCAAAAATCCGTCAACTATTTAGGCGGTGCACAACGCCTCATCAATTATATCTATGTTTTCTTTGATTATTTTTTGTACTGCCGGCTTTAAAGCATCAAAATTTTTATTATTTTCAACATATCTTCTAATCCACTTTACCGCTTCTTTATGATCTCGTCCGGCACGGCGCCTTTGGGCATCATATTTATCCAAAAGCATCACTAAAATTTCGGTTTGCTCTAAACCACGCTTTGTGCCAAAAATATTTACACTGCCGTCCTTATTTATTCCTTTTGGACGATTTCCTTCCAATATATGATGAGCTAAAGCGCCAATTTTTACTTCGGCGGGCGCTGGACAATCAGCGATAATACCGGCCGTCCAAAAAACATGCATATCCCAAAAATCCCTCATTATCATTTTTTCCGCATCAACTCCTGCGGTGGCTAACAAAATTTTTTGCTTTTCATAGTCGCCGCCAATATAATCACGCAAAAAATCTCCAATTTTCATACCGGGATTCACATTACTGTCTATTGCATGCATCTCGGTAATCAATAACGAAACTTCCGGTAAAGCATTGCGCGGGCCCGTTTTACCGATATCAGTTAAAAATCCGGCGGCAATAATTACACTTAAATCAGCTCGCGACAATTTATTTTCAACACCCGATATTTTTAGAAACTCATAAATTCCGATAGCATACACACCCGCCGACCTTTCATCTTTCACGGTCATTGTTTCACGGTTTAACAATTCCAATCTTTTCATTATAAGAGGTGTCATCCAAACAACGCGCGATTCAATATTTCCATCTTTTTCATCAATAGAGATAGGGAAAATATTTACTTTTTCCTCTCTTGGGAACCCTTCTTGAAATTCATTCATATACTTTACTTTAACAAAAAGATCTGATTCTGCATATTGACATTAATCGATTTTTTTGATAATATTTTCCTCGCATTAACCGGCGGGTATCGTATAATGGCTTATTATGTCAGCCTTCCAAGCTGAAGATGGGGGTTCGATTCCCCCTACCCGCTCCAAAAAAACACCTCTTTGAGGTGTTTTTTTGTTATCATTTTTTAATTTTCCCAATTTAGGCTAATCATATCGCGTTATGGCAGCCGCGGTCCAGGCAATCGCCAAAGCGTCCGCAGCATCATCAGGGCGCGGTATTTTTGATAAATTAAAAACAGTCTTTATCATTCTTTGCACCTGCCCCTTATCGGCATTACCATAGCCGGTCAAAGCTATTTTTACCTCGTTTGGTTTTATTTCTAAAACCTCTAATCCGGACTTTGCCGCGGTTGCAATAATTACACCGCGAGCTTCCGCAACTTTTAATACCGTAGTTGTAGCTTTGGCAAAAAACAATTCTTCCACCGCTATTTTGTAGGGATTAAAAGTTTTTATAATTTCCTGTAAATCTTGGCTGATCTCCAACAGCCGCCGAGCGTGACTCAAACCGGCATGCGTTGTAATGACTCCATGTGTTAAACAATTTAGTTGACTACCGGCTTTAGCTATGACAGCAAAACCGCAACGGCCATAACCGGGATCTATTCCTAAAATAATTTCATTGGTTTTAGGCTGCATTGGTAAAAACATTATTTACATCATCATCGTCATCGAGCAATTCTAAAAATTTCATCAACTTCTCTTCATCAGCCTCTGATAATTTTATCTTATCTTTGGCAATATATTCCGGTTCTGCGCTTTCTACTTTAAGACCGGCTTCAGAAACCGCTTTCTCAACCGCTTGCAAATCAGACAATGCGGATATTATCTCAACTCGACTGCCATCCCAATTAATATCTTCAGCACCGGCTTCAATTAAAGACAATTCAAAATTGTCCTTATCAGCTATAGATTCTTCAGCCTCAGCCCTTACAACACCTTTGCGCTCAAATTGCCACAAAACCTTAGCGTCCATATTGCCGCCATTCTTATTGAAAATTGTTTTGATGTTGGTTAAAGCCCTATTCTTATTATCTGTAAGCACTTCAACTAAAATAGACACGCCACCCGGGCCCATCCCTTCATATAACGCCACTTCCAAAGCGCCTTCACCGCCGGAACCCTGTCCTCTGGCAATAGCGCGCTCTATATTTTCCTTGGGCATATTAGCTTGGCGCGCTTTTTGAATCGCCAAACGAAGAGCAAAATTAGTCGCCTCATCTACACCTCCTTCTTTAACGGCGACCGTAATTGCTTTTGATAATTTTGAAAACACTTTTCCTCGCCTGGCGTCAGCCATGCTTTTTTTATGTTTAATGGTTGCCCATTTGCTATGTCCGCTCATATCATTGCTAAATTAACACAATTTTTACAATTACAAAAGGGCCCCAACAGGCCCTTTTGTTATTTTTTATATCTACACTTCTTCAACTTCAACCGCCACTTCCTCTTCTTTATCTTCGTTTTCAAATCTGGCTTTATATCCAGTACCGCAAGGAATTAAGCGGCCAATAATAACATTCTCCTTCAAGCCGTTTAATTTATCTACCTTTCCGGTAACAGCGGCGTTAATCAAAACACGAGCTGTTTCTTGGAATGAAGCCGCCGACAACCAGCTTTCTGTTGATAATGAAACTTTTGTAATACCCAGGAACAATTCTTCATATTCGGCAGGCTTTTTACCGGCCGCCTTAACTTTTTCCAGTTCTTCCATAAGAGTCGCTTTCTCCACCACTTCGCCCGGCAACAAATCAGTATCACCGGGATTTATAATTCGCACGCGACTAAACATCTGTCTAATAATAACTTCCAAATGTTTACTGTTTAATTTCTGTCCCTGTGATGAATATACTCCGATAATTTCTTTGAGAATATATTTCTCTACCGCTTCTTTGCCCTTGTGCTTAAATAGCGCTTGCAATTCAACATGACCTTCGGTCAAAACATCACCGGCCATCACTTCATCACCGTCTTCAACATAAAGCGTGTATCCTTGAGGAATAATATATTCGCGCACTTTTTTAGCGTCATGAGTTATAGTTATTGTTGTTTTTCCCGTCTTTACTGTTCCGGAAACTTTACTCAGTACTTTTTCACCGTCCGCAGTCTCCCCCAAAACATCACCTTTTTTAACTTTATCTCCGTCTTTAACTTTGATTTTACCACCACGGCCAAGCGGAACACTCAATTCTTCCACTGCAGTGTAACGGATACGAACAATCTTTTGTCCCGGTCTTGTGTCTGTCATTTTCTTACCCGTACCAACCTGCACCACTGAACGCTCCGCTGTTTCTATTTCCACTTTACCGGATACTTCTGTCATTATTGCTTTTTGTTTTGGAATTCTAGCCTCAAACAATTCTTCAACACGCGGCAAACCAGAAGTGATATCTTTTCCGGCAACACCTCCGGTATGAAAAGTTCTCATTGTAAGCTGAGTTCCGGGCTCACCAATAGATTGGGCGGCTATGATACCCACCGCTGTCCCCAATTCAACCGGCTTGTTATAAGCCAAATCATAACCGTAACACTTTTGACACAATCCATTGCCTACACGACAAGAGGCAATGGAACGAATTGAAGCTTCTTGCAATGGCTGTTTGGCGGATTTCAAAATTCTTATATGTTCATGTGTGATAATTTCTCCTGCTTCAACAACAACTTTGCGGCCTCCCGGCATAATAATGGGATCAACGGCGGTGCGGCCGACAATTCTATCATAAATACTCAAGCCCAATTCTTCAGATTCTTTTTCTGTGATAACAATTTTTTCTTGATTGCCGCAATCTTCTTCTCTGATAACAACATCTTGAGCAACATCAACCAAGCGCCTGGTCAAATAACCGGCGTTTGCGGTTTTCAAAGCCGTATCTGTCAAACCTTTTCTTTGTCCGTGACTGGAAATAAAGAACTCCAACACATCAACACCCTCCTTAAAAGAAGATTTAACCGGCAACTCAATAGTTTCTCCGGAAGCAGACGCTTTAAGACCAATCATTCCGATCATCTGTGTCATCTGACCCCAAGATCCGCGCGCACCTGAATCAATCATTGTGTACGCCGAGCTTCCTTTCTTTAAGGCATTTTTTGCCAAATCGGCAATTTTTTCTTTAACTTCAGCCCAAATCTTTACAATTTGCGTATGCCTTTCACTTTGAGTAAGCAATCCTTGAGCGTAAAAGTTTTCTACTTCCATTACCCTTCTATTACCTTCCTCAATAGCCTCTTTTTTACCTGGAATATCGGGCAATTCTGACATACCCCAAGAAAAACCGGACTTTTCAGCATACTTAAAGCCAAGAGTCTTTAAATCATCAAGTAAATTAGCTGTGTATTCCGGACCGTGAAATTCCAATGTATCTTGAACAATTTTTGCCAACTGCTTCTTACCCATCACTTCGTTTACAAATTCAACTTCCGGCGGGAATTGTTCATTTAAGATTATTCTGCCAATGGTGGTAATCAAAATTTTGTCATTCAACTTGACCCTTATCCATTGTTGTAAACCTATAACCCCGGCTTCATAAGCGTATTTAGCCTCGTCAGGATCGGAGAATGACTTCAAATTCGCTTCATCAGGCTCACCATCTGTCATACTTAAATAATATGCTCCCCAGGCAACATCTTTACCCGGCGTAGCTACCGGACCGCCGTGAGATGGTTTGAGAAGATTTTTCACGGAAAGCATAATTTCCGCCGCTTCTTGTTTAGCTTCTTTTGTAAGCGGAACATGAACAGCCATTTGGTCTCCGTCGAAGTCAGCGTTATAAGCATCACAGACCATTGGGTGAATTTGAATAGCTTTTCCTTCAATTAATACCGGCCTAAATGCCTGAATTCCTAATCTGTGCAAAGTAGGAGCACGGTTTAAAAGCACATAAGCATCGGCAACAACTTCCTCCAAAATATCCCACACTTCCGGACGATCTGATTCTATAAACCTATTCGCACTTCTTATATTATGAACATATTCGCGATTAATAAGTTTGGAAATAACAAACGGACGGAACAATTCCAAAGCCATTTTCTTTGGAATTCCGCATTGATCAATCTTTAAATGGGGACCGACAACAATAACACTTCTTCCTGAATAATCAATTCGTTTTCCAAGCAAATTCTGCCTAAACCTGCCCTGCTTACCTTTTAATATATCGGCCAGTGATTTCAATTGTCGCTTTTTACCAGTTGCGGCAATAACGGTTTTTGAACTTCGTGATGAATTATCTATTAAAGCGTCAACCGCCTCTTGCAGCATGCGTTTTTCGTTTCGAGTAATAACTTCCGGTGCGTTTAAGGCGTATAATCTTTTCAGGCGATTATTTCTGTTTATGACACGGCGATAAAGGTCGTTCAAATCACTGGTCGCAAAACGACCTCCATCAAGCGCCACCATTGGACGCAAATCAGCCGGGATCACCGGCAATACGCGCAATACCATCCAATCCGGCTTAATACCGTTCTTTTTTAAGCTATGCAATAGTTTTAAACGGCGAATTATTCTATCTTTCTTTGTTTTAGAACGAGTTGTTTCTTTTTCTTCTTCCAATAATTTGATCGTTTCATCAATATCTATTCTTTCCAAAAGTTTTAAAATCGCTTCAGCTCCGATACCGGCATCAAAAATGTGGCCAAATTTTATAGACCATTCCTGATAAGTAACTTCCGGAATAATTTTCATCACTCTCATTTCTTTCAAGTCGCGATCAACGGCAATAAAATCATTTTCCAATTCTTTCAGCTTTTTTTCAGCCAAATCT
>CAZMZN010000004.1:0-10266 GCA_964570945.1 uncultured Gammaproteobacteria bacterium | reverse complement strand
ATCTTCAATGCGCTTAATTTCCTCATCACATTTCTTTTTATCATCGGCAAATTTTTCTTGAACACGAGCGATATCCCGTTTCTTTTCCCCTTCAATCATCTTTTTCTTTGCTTTGTACTCCGCCTTCACTTGTTCCAAGGTCTGCTCCAAAGCCTCTTGGTTAACATCCGTGATGATAAAGCTCGAAAAATAAATCACCTTTTCCAAAGCCTGTACGCTCATATCCAAGATAGTTCCGATCTTAGAAGGAACGCCTCTTAAAAACCAAATATGCGTTACAGGCGAGGACAGCTCAATATGAGCCATACGTTCACGGCGGACAATGGATTGAGTAACTTCAACTCCACATTTATCGCAAATAATACCTTTATAACGAATCTTTTTGTATTTACCACAATAACATTCCCAATCTTTTGACGGTCCAAATATTTCTTCGGCAAACAAACCGTGCTTTTCCGGCTTTTGCGTGCGGTAGTTAATGGTTTCAGGCTTTGTAACTTCTCCGTATGACCACGATCTAATTACTTCCGGTGATGCCAATTTTAATCTAATCGCGTCAAAATCACTTGCCTTCAATGTATTTATTTTATGCAACGCCATATTTTTATCTTTTATCTTGATTTTTGAGTGAGTCAAAGTCTATTTTTTTGCCGTCTCGCAACAATTCAACATCTAAACACAAACCTTTTAATTCTCTAATAAGCACATTAAACGATTCAGGAACATTCACTTTCTTAATTTCTTCGCCTTTAATAATCGCTTCATAGGCCTTTGATCGTCCCGGAACATCATCAGATTTAATGGTTAAGATTTCCTGCAATGTATGAGCGGCGCCATAAGCCTCTAATGCCCAAACTTCCATCTCTCCAAAGCGCTGACCGCCAAATTGCGCCTTACCCCCCAAAGGTTGCTGAGTAATGAGTGAATAAGGACCGATTGAGCGTTGGTGCATCTTATCCTCAACCATATGGTTGAGTTTGAGCATATACATTACACCTACCGTTACCGGATTATCAAATTTTTCACCTGTCCTACCATCATACAAAGTTAATTGTCCGGTTTCATCAAAGCCGGCCTTTTTTAGTTCCTGACGAATAACTTCCTCAGAAGCGCCTGCAAAAATCGGCGAAGCGACTCTGTATCCCAATTTTGCCGCCGCCAATCCCAAATGAACCTCAAGAATTTGCCCCAAATTCATACGAGAGACAACGCCAAGCGGTGTTAAAATAACATCAACCAATTCACCATCAGGAGTAAAAGGCATATCTTCCACAGGCACAACACGAGACACAACCCCCTTGTTTCCGTGGCGACCGGCCATTTTGTCTCCCACCTGCATCTTTCGCAAATCAGCAATTGTTACCTGAATTGTTTTCAAGACGCCAGGAGGCAAATTGTCTCCATCTTCCCGGGAAAAGATTTTAACATCAACCACTTTGCCTTTGTGACCGTGTCTTAAATATAGTGATGAATCGCGTACATCTCGAGCTTTTTCTCCAAAAATAGCTCGCAATAACTTTTCTTCGGCAGATAATTCAGTCTCTCCTTTTGGCGTGATTTTTCCAACCAAAATATCCCCCGACTTCACTTCCGCACCGATACGAATAATACCTTCGCTGTCTAAATTCTTTAATTTTTCTTCAGATACATTTGGAATATCGGCGGTAACTACCTCTGGACCCAACTTTGTATCACGAACGTCAATTGATAAATGCTCCAAATGAAGAGTTGTGAAACGATCATCCTGAACAACTTTTTCAGACAAAATAATAGCGTCTTCATAGTTATATCCGTCCCAACTCATAAAAGCGACGCGCATATTTTGACCGAGCGCCAACTCACCGTTATCAACAGACGGACCGTCAGCCAAAACATCTCCTTTTTTAACTTTATCACCAACATTAACAACCGGTTTTTGATTAATAGATGTTGAATGGTTGGAACGAACAAATTTATTTAAATTATATACTACTTCACCCAACTTTTTATACAGCATTTTGATATGACCTCCGTCCATTTCTATTACCTCGCCATCATCCTCAGCCACCAAAACATGACCTGAATCAATCGCCGCCCTAAATTCACGGCCCGTACCGATAATTGGCGCCTCAGGAACAATTGGCGGCACTGCTTGCCGTTGCATGTTTGATCCCATCAAAGCGCGAGTCGCGTCATCGTGCTCCAAAAAAGGAATCAAAGATGTACCGACAGACACAATTTGAGTGGTGGAAACATCCATATATTGCACTTCTTCAACCGGTACTGCTTTTGCCTCTCCGTATTTCCTTGCCTCAACAAAATCCGGAACAATATAACCGTTTTCATCAACCTCTATAGTCGCCGGTACAGTCACGGATTTTTCTTCCTTAAAAGCATTTAAATATTCAATCTCATCCGTTACTTTCATTTTTCCGTTTTCATTGATAACTTTTCTATACGGGGTTTCAATAAAACCGTATTTATTAATTCTTGCATAACTAGCCAATTGTCCCACCAAACCAATATTTGGACCTTCGGGAGTTTGCACCGGACAAATGCGGCCGTAGTGAGTCGTGTGTACATCGCGCACTTCAAAACCGGCTCGTTCCCTGGAAAGACCGCCTTGACCCAAAGCGGATAAACGGCGTTTATGCTCCAATTCAGACAATGGATTTGTCTGATCCATAAATTGCGACAGTTGGGAAGACATAAAAAATTCCCTTGTCGCTCCAATAACCGGTCGAGCATTTATCAATCGTCCCGGAGACAAACTTTCTATATCCTGTGTTGACATTCTGTCGCGAACAATTCTTTCCATGCGTGCCAAACCGATTCTAAATCTTTGCTGGATCAATTCACCAACCGCGCGCACACGCCTATTACCCAAATGATCAACATCATCAGGCTCTTCTTGAGTGATATTCAACCTGATAATTTCCGAAATAATGTCAACTAAATCTTCCTTTTTTAAAATTCTGTTTTCTTCTTCTGTAACACCTTCTTCAGGATTTTCTTTGCCAAATCTGGTGTTAAATTTATACCGACCAACCGCACCCAGATCATAACGGTCAAAATTAAAAAACATCGAATGGATCAACTGCCTTGCATTATCGGCAGTAGCCAAATCACCCGGCCTGATTCTTTTATATACCTCCTTCAGACCCTCTTCTTCATTTGTAGAAACATCTTTTGCAAGGGTGGATTCAATATATTTATTTAGTGGATGAGTATCAACATCCTTGAATAAAGATAAAATCTCTTTATCGGTTGAATACCCGAAAGATCTCAATAAAGCCGTAACCGCAACTTTTCTCTTTCTGTCAATTTTCACCCAAATAACATTTTTAGCATCTGTTTCAAACTCAAGCCAAGCGCCGCGATTAGGAATAATCTTTGCTCCATAATAGCGTCGGCCACGCAAAACTTCAGCCGTAAAAAATGCGCCCGCGCTTCTTATGAGCTGAGAAACAACCACACGCTCAGCGCCGTTTATAATAAATGTTCCTCTTTTTGTCATCACCGGCAGATCTCCTAAAAAGATCTCTTGTTCTTTTACTTCGTTGGTGCGTAAATTTTTAAGTTGCGCTTTAACTCGCAATGGCGCTTCATAAGTAATATTTTTATTTTTTGATGTAACCTCATCAAATTTTGGTTCATCAATAAAATAATCGACAAAAGAAAGCTCTAAATCTCTGCCTATAAAATCACTGATAGGCGAAATTTCGCGCAAGAGCTCTCCAATACCCTCCTTTATAAACCATTCATATGACGCTTTTTGGATTTCTATTAAATTTGGCAAATCCATTGCATCACGAAATGGCGTAAAACGAATACGTTCTCTGGTTGCAGTTTGATTTTTGGCCATAAATTTTTTAATAAAACAAAAATCCGCTTCACAGCTTGTGAAGCTTATTTTTTAGTGTTTAAGTTGTCTCAATCCACGCCGTCGCGGGATTGCGATAAGGTGTTGGGGGGTCACCTGATTTTTTTTATTTATCTAACCTTAGCCAAATTTTCTCAATCTGGTAAAAATTCCGGATATTTTTACCAGATCATTCAGCAAAGCGCCCGAATTATAACAAAATTATTTGATTTTCGTCAAGTGATTAAATAAACTGCTAAATAAGTTCTGCATTATCAACCATTTCCATTGTTTTTTTACGCAATTTTTCCATTATCTTTGGATTTTCTCTTAAATATCTCTTTGCATTTTCACGGCCCACCCCCAATCTTTCTCCTTCAAAAATATAGCTATTACCTTTTTTCTCCAATGAACCTGATTTAACCCCCAAATCAATTAGATCGCCGGCAATTGAAATACCTTCGTTATACATTATATCAAATTCACAACGACGAAAAGGAGGAGCAACTTTGTTTTTTACAATTTTAGCCTTCACTCTATTGCCAATTATTTTATCGCCTTGTTTAATTTGAGCCGCTCTTCTAACCTCAATTCTTACTGACGAATAAAATTTCAAAGCATTTCCCCCAGGAGTGGTTTCGGGGTTGCCAAACATCACTCCAATTTTCATTCTAATTTGATTGATAAAAATTACCGTTGTCTTTGAGCGATTAATAACCGCAGCCAATTTGCGCAAAGCTTGACTCATTAATCTAGCTTGTAAACCAACATGCCTATCTCCCATATCACCCTCAATTTCCGCTTTTGGAGTCAAGGCAGCAACAGAATCAACTACCACAACATCAACAGCATTGGAACGCACCAGAGTATCTACGATCTCCAAAGCCTGCTCACCTGTATCAGGCTGAGAAATAAACAATTCTTCAATATTTACACCTATTTTTTGTGCATATTCAGGATCCAACGCATGTTCCGCATCAACAAAGGCGGCAACGCCTCCCTTTTTTTGCACTTCAGCAACCACATGCTGGGCCAGTGTTGTCTTTCCGGAGGATTCAGGACCAAAAATTTCTATAATTCGCCCGCGCGGAACACCGCCAACACCCAAAGCTAAATCAAGCGACAAACAACCAGTGGATATAGATTCAACCTGCATTGCTTTTGCTTCGCCAAGACGCATTATTGCTCCATCGCCATACTTGTCTTTGATTTGCATTATTGCTTCATTAGCCGCTTTAAACTTTGCCGCCAATTCATCTTTTTTTTGATTTGCCATAATAAATTAAGAATAAAAAATTAGGACTCTTCAAGTATTGCTTGATCGTCCTCCTCACATATATTTTACCGCACTATTCAAAAAAACTCACGCGACTTATCCCCGATTCAGGCTGATAAACAACGCGACGCTGAATAACGGTTTTTTTAGAATACCTGCGCTTAGCTTCAACTTCAATGATATTCAGGCCTTTTTCCAAATCTACAGCAGTTTTAAATTTATTGTTCTCACCAATAACAGTAGGTTGTCCATTAACCAAAACAGTGGCATCACCGTCAATCACACCTTCAACATACAAAGTACCTTCATTGGTAAAAGTTTCTTCCGCCGGCGACAACAATAAAACATTGGGCGGTGAAATAATAAAATTAATCTGCCAGCCTATGTAAATTAGAATTACGGCTAAAATACCGCCAAACGCACTAATTTTTAAAAGACGATTCCAAACAAAAAGATTCTTTTTATTTAATTTTTGGCGAGGAGATTGCATTGGAGTTATTAAATCACACCTGCCGCATTCATCATTATAAAGTTCAATAAAATAATTCTCATCGGCTTTTAAAGCTCGTGTGTAAGCCCTGATAAAATTTCGAACATACAACGGCGGCGGCAAAAGATCATACCTTCCCGATTCTAAGGCTTGCAAATAAGATATTCTTATTTGCGTTTTTTTGGACATCATCTCCAAACTAACCGCTTGGCCGCGACGCAAAGCTCGTAATTTTTGACCAAGAGTTGGTGGATTATTATCTAATTTTCGCTTAACAAATACCATTTTTAAAAATTATTTTCTTCTTCCTCATCATCATCAATAAACTCTTCTTCATCGGCATCGTAATCATCAAGATCTTCTTCATATTCATCCAAATCTTCATCAATTTCACCTCCATAATACTCATTATCGGCAATGTTTTCCTCTATATCACCACTTTCCTCGCCTGGCGGCCAAGATTCTACCAACACTTGCCTTCCTTTTGCACCTTCGGACGGACCGACAACCCCCATTTCTTCCATAATATCAATAATTCTGGCAGCGCGAGAATAACCGACTTTTAATCTTCTTTGCAGAAGCGAGGTTGAAGCCCGGCCGGATTCTATAACAACTTTAATAGCTTCATCTAGCAGCGGGTCGCTATCTGACGAAGTTGAAAAAGCGGTTCCGCCTGTTTTGCTATCTTCGGTAACACTATAATTATAATCCGGTTCACCGTGTTCTTTTAAGAAATTTACCACAGCTTCTATTTCCTTTTCGGTTACCAATGCGCCCTGCGCTCTTTTTGGCTTGGAAATTTGCGGACTTGTCAAAAGCATATCACCTCTACCTAACAGCTTTTCCGCACTGGCTTGATCTAAAATGGTTTTTGAATCCACCTGAGAGGCTACAGCAAATGCAATTCTTGTGGGAATATTTGCTTTAATTAAACCCGTTATAACATCAACCGACGGCCTTTGTGTAGCCAAGATCAAATGAATACCAACCGCACGCGCCATTTGAGCAATCCTTACAATTACAGCCTCAACATCACGCTTACTTTGACTCATCAAATCCGCTAATTCATCTATAACAATGATAATCTTTGGCATCCTCTCTTTACTTTTAGCATTATAAGAATCTATATCGCGAGCACCTGATTTAGCCAAATGATCAAGTCTTCTTTCCATTTCGCGCACTGCCCATTTAAGTGCGTTCAGTGCTTCTTCTACTTTGGTAATTGGCGGCACCAATAAATGAGGGATGCCTTTATAAACCCCCAATTCAACCCTTTTTGGATCAACCATTATTAATTTTAAATCGTCGGGTCCGTTTTGATAGAGAAGCGACAGGATAATACTATTTAAACAAACCGATTTACCAGAACCTGTTGCTCCGGCTACCAACATATGCGGCGCTTTATCCACGCTAATCATCTGGACGTTACCACCAACATCTTTTCCCAAAGGCGCAGTAAAATTGGTTTTTCGTTTTTTAAAGGCTTTGGACGACAACAATTCACGCAAGGTTACCATGCCAATTTTCTGATTGGGAACTTCAATACCCACTAAAGATTTTCCTGGAATCGGCGCTTCAATTCTTATAGGATGCGCGGCCAAAGCTAAAGCCAAATCATCTTGCAAGGCAACGATGCGAGACAATTTTACACCTTCTGCCGGCTTTAAAGCATATTGTGTAACGGTCGGGCCGATTTTTACCCCCGCCATCTCAACCTCAATACCAAAATTTTCAAAAGTATGCTGAATTATTTCCTCATTCCTTTCTATATCACCGGCCTTGGCATTTACACTGTTATCATTTAAAAGATCAAGCGGAATCTCCATTTTTCTACGCCGCTTACTTGTCATAATTGACTCTTCTTCTTCGGCATCATTATTACTAAATGCTGGCAACATTTTTCTTTTATGAGTAATCGGCCTATTTTCCTCTTCCCGATCATCATCAGTTTCTTCTTCGTCAATTTCTTCTTCCGTATCTTCCTCATCATCCTCCTCCTCTTCTTCTTCATTATTATTTCTACCTAACAAACTATGCAAATCTTGTAAATATACTTGCAAATTCAAAATAGATTCAACAGAAATATTAAAAAGAATCATAATGGATATTGCCAAAAAGGCGAGAGCTATAACCATAGTACCCCAAAAGCCGGTCCAACTAACCAAAAGATAAGAAAACAGGGTACCAACATAACCTCCGGCTAACGACAACTCACTTTCATCTAAAACATTGATATCTGTCAATAATAAATTAAGCAAACCGTTAAAAGAAATAAAAAATATTATCAAGCCAAATAATTTAGAAAAACGTAAAATATTTTTCTTCGCCCTTAAAAGCTCCCAAGCTAAAATTATTAAAATCAGATCAAATAACCAGCGATTCCAACCAAATAATAACGCGTTTTTATCATCAATCACATATCCTATTTTCCCCGCTAAACCAAAAAAACCCAATAAAGAAATTATTCCCAGAAGAGCAATAATAATTGCGGCAATTCCTTTTTTTGTTTCTTCCGACAGTTCTGAATGCCGCGGCGCTCGCGCACCCGAAGCGCGCCTTTTTCTTCTTTTTTTTGCCATAACGGCTTTATTTTATCACAAATCAAAAACAAACCTAAAAAATTTATTTTTCCAAATGCTGATTTACAGCCCGACAATAACGACAATAATCACATTGGGGCGATGATTCTGGTATTGTAGAAGATTCAAGCGTTTCTTTGATTTGTTCCAAAACCCCCTCTACCCAACTATCATCACCGATATATGGAATTAAAGCTATATCAAATTCCAATTTTCCATCAAAAGCTTTATTGTCCAATTTACCGGTACAATATACAAAATAGCCAGTATTGGATACCGGCAAACCATTTTGCCGCAGCAACCATTGGTATACTTCCATTTGCCTTTTATAACTATCCTGCCATTCTTTATCCAAGGCAATGACTTGTTCTTCTTTTGCCGTCGCTTTGTAATCAACAACAATATATTCACCAGTATCGGGATCAAACCATAAATCATCAATCGCTCCACTAACAGTCAAGCCTGTTGGTTCGTGCAAACACTGAACTCCGGAAAAATTATCTCGCCACATATTTAGCTTTGCATGATCTATGGGGATGGCATTAATCCCATATTTTTCCTGTAAAGGATGTTGTTCGCCATTAGCTCTGTGAATATCAAATTCTTTCTTTAACAATGCGTCTACCGCTGAATTTAAATTAAAAGGAAAACCGGGCGGACGCTTTGTTCCCAATTTATTATCCAAATAAAAACAACGTGGACATTCTAAAAACAAATCTATTTTTGAACGGCTCAATTTCCAATTTCTACCGCCGTAGTTCCAATCAGACCCCCTGTGAGGATTATAAAATTGCGACATATAGGCTAATTTATCATAATATTTTACTTTTGGCAGTTTGGGCAAAAACATGTACCTCGTCCCGCTACCTTGCTTTTTAAAATTATATTCCCGCAGCGATAACAAGGTTGTTCATTTCGCCCATAAACTTGCAAAAAATCTGAATAATTACCCTTCTTACCGGTTGATCTTTTATAATCTCTGAAAGTGGTTCCTCCTTGGCTGATCGCTTTTTTTAAGATTTGTTTTATCGCTCGCGCTAACTTTTTTAATTCTTCAACAGTTAATGAATTAGCCGGCCTTGAAGGTAATATTCCAGCAGCAAAACAACTTTCATCGGCGTAAATATTACCAATGCCGGCAATTAATTTTTGATTCAATAAAACCGCCTTAATTGGCGCTCGCCTGTTTTCACAAATCTTTTTCAAAACATGAAAATTAAAGTTCTCGCTTGTTGGATCTGGTCCGTAATTTCTGGCAATTCTTTCCACTTCACTCTTTTTAACAAGATCAATATAACCAAATTTGCGCAAATCATTAAAAAATAATACAGCGCCATCTTTAAAATAAAGTATAGCCCTTGTAAAACGCATTTGGTTTTCTCCCGGTATTTCATGCCCGCCAAAAATCAGCGCATTACCTTGTTTATAAATTAATTGTCCCGTCATTTTCAAATGAATAAGTATCACATATTCATTGTCCAAAAAAATCAATAAAAGCTTGCCAATCCTTTTAATATTTACAATGCGAAAATTTAAAACATTGTCTATAAAAAATCTCCTTTTTACGCGCAGGGTTTTATCTGATAAAATTTCAACCTTTGAAACCATTTTCTTTAAAAGAACATTAAATAATTCCCGTCTGATTGTCTCAACTTCCGGTAATTCTGGCATAGATTGACATTATACACTAACTAAAAAACACCGCCTAAACGATGTTTTTTATTACTTAAATTAAGCGACTGTTTCCTCATTAGCATTAACCACTTCCACAATTTTCCATAACTCAACCATAGCTTGCGCATCTATCGGAGGAATCTCATCTTCTCCGTCAAATCGCGACGAATGTTCAGCGATAGCATGAAGTGTACTTTCAATCGCTTCAAGAAAACCAGCAATACTTTGCAATTGGAGATATTCATCCACGTCATCCTCAACATTTAATCTTTTATCCGCTTCATTATAAAAAGCTTCCAAAAGCTTTAATTGATGCCATAAATTGACATTCTAGTGTACATTTTGCGAATTGTCCATTTTTTTCTTAATATCTCCAATAAAATTTACAATCTCAACCATTGAATAT
>CAZMZN010000003.1:15184-20825 GCA_964570945.1 uncultured Gammaproteobacteria bacterium | reverse complement strand
ACATATATATCAACATTGTTGGCGGAATTAAAATAAAAGAAAACGCAGCCGATTTGGCAATATGTTTGGCGATTATTTCTTCTATAACCAATAAACTACCTCCTAAAAAATCACTCATATTTGGCGAATTGGGACTTGATGGAGGTGTGCGCCCAGCGCCTTTTGGTGAAAAAAGAATCAAAGAAGGAAACAGACTTGGTTTTAAAAATATTATCGCCCCAGGTACGGTTGAAACATTAGCTGAAGCGGTAAAACTTTTGGAATAATTATTCAAAATGAATTTCTTCAATATATTCCAAAACTCGTTTTTTTAATTCCGGCCATTTTTCCAAATCCGGATCTTCATCTAAAATTTCCTTTGCCCAATCACGAGCGCGACTGATTAAATCAATATCCGCATAAGTACCAAGTTTGAACTGTTCAAAACCGGATTGATCTGTTCCAAAAATATTTCCCGGGCCACGCAATTCCAAATCTTTATCCGCTAGATCAAAACCGTTTTGGCTACGTACAACGGCTTTTAATCTTTCCTTTGCTAAAGCGGAAATATTTTCAGAAGGATGAAGCAGGCATATGCTTTGATATTTTCCCCGTCCAACACGGCCTCGCAATTGATGCAATTGAGCCAATCCAAAACGCTCCGCACCTTCTATGAACATCACGCTGGCATTTGGAATATCAACTCCAACTTCAACCACCGTAGTAGCAATCAACATATCCAAATCACCGTTTACGAAATCCCGCATTATTTTTTCCTTTTCCTCGGTTCTCAATTTGCCGTGCAAAACACCGATATTAAAAGCGCGAAAAGGTCCAGTAACAAATTTTTCATAAATTTCATTTACAGATTTGACTCCCAATGCATCAGACTCTTCAATCAAAGGGCAAACAACAAAAACTTGCCGTCCGGCACTCATTTCCGCGCGCATTTTTTCAAAATAAAATTCTTCATTATCAGAATTTACAATATGTGTATCAATTTTTTGCCTGCCTTCCGGATACTCATCTAACAAAGAACGGTCTAAATCACCATACAGTACCAAAGCGAGCGAGCGAGGTATCGGCGTCGCTGTCATGGATAATAAATGAGGAATTCCATCAGCGTCACCCTGCCTATCTTTCAAAGCTCGACGCTGCTTAACTCCAAAACGATGCTGTTCATCAACAACTATTAAACCAAGGCGATTAAACAAAACATCATCTGACAACAAAGCATGAGTGCCGACAACCAAATCAATTTGCCCATTCGCCAAAGCGTCGAGCATTTGTTTTTTTGTAACCACTTTATTCCCCACTCTTCTTTTAGAACGCGTAAATACGGCAATAGTCAAATCTTGTCCAAAAATTTTTTGCAAACCGGCAGCGTGCTGATCGGCTAAAATTTCAGTTGGAGCCAATATAGCCGTTTGCCAAGCTGAAGCGGCGGCATTAAGAGCTGCCAAAGCGGCAACAATTGTCTTGCCGGTACCAACGTCGCCTTCTAGCAAGCGGTTCATAGGCTCACTTCTTTCCATATCGCGAACAATAGCCCATAACGCTTTTTTCTGAGCATCTGTTAACTTAAACGGTAATTTTTTAACCGCTGTTTTAATTACATCTTCAGCGAATGGAATTTGTGAAGCTTTTCTTTGTTTTAATTCGCGCCTGGCTTTGCTGTGTAAAATTTGATGCAGAAAAAATTCATCAAATTTCAATCGCAATAAAGCATTATCATAATCGCGTTTGCTATTGGGAAAATGCATATCGGCAATTGCCTTGCGCAAACCGACGAAATGTTCATTCTTTAAAATATTTTCAGGCAGCCAATCATTAATTTCCGCCAACCCTGTCAACGCCGTTTCCGCCACATGGCGCCGTAATTTCTGCGTTAAACCGCCGGCCAAAGAATACACCGGCACAATTCGGCCGGTATATTTGGTATTTTTGGCATTACTCACCACTTCATAAACCGGATTGACCAACGACAAACCGTATTTATCATCAGCTTTTCCTGATAAAGAAACAACGAGTCCGGCTTTTAAAATTTTTGTCAAAAATCCCTGATGAAACCAAACCGCTTTAATACTTCCGGTATCATCTTGCACAATCGCCTCGGTAATAATCATGCGCCTGTTTTTATTGCTACGCCTGTTAGTGATAAGAGCAATAGTCCCTCTGATCGTCACTTTATCACCGGCTTTAATTTCATTAATTTTCACTTTATTTGACAAATCATCATGCCTAAATGGAAAATCAAATAAAGCATCCTTTAATGTAACAATGCCAAGGCGCGCAAAATCTCGCGCTTTACGCGCGCCCACCCCTTTAACAAATCTAACTTCTTTTTCCAGAATTGGCATAACAAAGGCAGATTATAACAGTATTTTAAAGCTAATTCAAGTTTCTCTTGGTTTTATCGTCTATAAAAAAAACGCCCACGGCGTTTATAAATGGCGTGCCCGGCAGGATTCGAACCTACGACCTTCAGCTCCGCAAGCTGACGCTCTATCCAACTGAGCTACGGGCACTTTTACTTTTATGCTTACAGTTTATACAACCTTCTCACTGTGTCTGTCAAGGTTTCTTCTTCTCTTTCTAAATTTTCCAACACATATGGCAGCAAAGTCTTGCGAACTTGATTAGGATCAGCATCCTCCAATGGAATGGACAATAAAGGCTCAAAAATATTATTAAAATCAATGTATAAAATTTTTACCTCCGGAGGGTCGTAAACAATAGCAAAATCTTTTATATCTTTGTAATCATAAAAATGATTGCCAAACACTATCCCCAAATCAGTGATATGCACATGGACTCGTTCAGGTTTTCTTAACCCGTTAATTAACAAAATAATACCCATCATTAAAATAATAACGGCGAAAATATAATTTGCGCTCCAAACAGCATAAATTAAAAATACAAGGCCGATAACAAAAGCGCTTATATACCAAGTACGCGAGCGTTGATGGGGTGGAAATTCCCAAGCCTCCCATGACATCAAGGCCGTACCAACATCAATTGTGTTATTTTCCAAATCATCTTGCGGATTATGTTTACTGTCCATACAAATACATTATAACAAATCACACCTTGATTTCTAAATCAGGATAAGTTATCCTATTTCCACCGCAATGGAGAGGTGGCAGAGTGGTCGAATGCGCCGGTCTTGAAAACCGGTAGGGTTAATAGCCCTCGAGGGTTCGAATCCCTCCCTCTCCGCCAAAAACCGCCGATATTGATCGGCGGTTTTTGAATTAGCAAATTGTATAAAAAACGCAGAATACACTGTGCTTACACCCTCCTTAAAAATCTAAACGAAATTCATATCCGTACTGATCAAAACCCAATTCTCGGTATAATTTATGCACCTTGGGCTTGCCTCGACGGCTGGTAGCAACCAGCTTATAACAGCCGTGCTCTCGAGCGGCTCTTATAACCTTATTAATCAGAATTTTGCCAAACCCCTGTCCGCGATACTCTTTGGCTACATACACATCCTCCATATAGCCAAAAGGCGCTTCATGCAAATCATTATACAAAATATACAAAAACGCCCTGCCAATCATTTGATTATCATTACAAATCTCAAATTTACACCCAGACAAGGCGCTTTGCTCTGTGAAATTCGCATCTTTTCCTCCCGTTGATGCGCAGATACTTTAACATAAAAATAATCGCCGTAAAACCCGTTGTCTTCAACGACATCTATATAATAATTTACAATTCAATTATTTCCTCGTTTTTATAACCGCCAATGCGCTCTTCTTGCGGCCGTACACCAAAATCACCGGGCTTCAAACGCAAATCATAAGAATATTTAAAAATCGCGTCATTACAACCTATAATTTGAGTCATATTTCGCAAAACAGAACCATGATGCGAGTCGGGATAATATTCAAATTCGTAAATATTACCTTTGGGAATTCCAAATTCCATATAAGACGCTATGTCAACAACTCTTTGTTTATCATTACCGGCTTGCTTTTTCTGATAATCTACAACAGATGCTATCGCGTAAATTTTTGAAAAATCAACTCCTTGTTCGCGCATAAAACGTATAACCGCTTCCAACTGATCACGAGCGGAATAACTTATATGGGCGACGATTATATCATTTTGTCCCACTCCTATTACCGCGCTACACTCTGACATAGATATTTGAAAATACGGCTTTTTCTCACGAGATAAAATCCACATTTCCCCCTGCCCCACTTTTAAAAAAGTGCGCCTATCGGTTGCCAGATAATTAGCCCTTTCATCATATCCTTCGCGAATCGTTTGAACATCCCCTTCACCACCATAAATACCCGGCAGAAAAAAATGTTTTATAGAGATATCATGGCCGGCTTTTTCATATTGGACAAAATCATTAAAATCAGCGCGCTCCAATGGAGGATTAAAAACTTCGGCCAATAATTCCCGCGTTAAATCCATTCTCTCTCGTAAAGGCAACGCTTCCAGCGCATCAAAATCGGCATCAATTTTATTCTCAGGCCTCTTTTCTCTAATTTCCAATTTTTTATTCTCCAAATTCATAAGCTGTATTTAACATTTTTAAATTATCACAAAAACAAAAGTAGCAACAGTATAAAAAGGCAACATATACCCATCTTATTACTTTACTTGAAAAAAAAGGCGGTTGCTTATATAATAAGCCCGCATTGATTTTGGAGAGGTGCCGGAGCGGTCGAACGGGGCACCCTGCTAAGGTGTTGTACCTTTACGGGTACCGAGGGTTCGAATCCCTCCCTCTCCGCCAAAAACCGCCGATATTAATCGGCGGTTTTTTTGAATCAATAATCTCGTAAATTATATTCATTGCCATTCTCTTCTATCTCTTGCTTGCAAGCGACAAGCAAATTACTGCTAAATCTGGGCCCGGGATTGTGCTTATACTCTTTTAATAACCGTTCAACTATATATAACGGCATCCGGGCAAAAACTTGCCTTATTTTATCAACATCAGACAAATCCCAATTATTCACTCTAGCCAACAAATAAAAATAATCTACAATCGCCTGTTTTCTTGTTTCAGGATCACTGGAAAACAAGCCTATTTTTTTCACGCCGTCTAAATAATTTTTCAATTCGTTAGCCTGTTTTTCAGATAATTCTCTGCCGGCTTTTTCTTGAAGATAATCAAGTAAAACAGAAATAAAATCCCACGGCCTATAATATTGCGCCAATAAATCATGAGCGCTGCGCCGAACATTATCCATATCTTCAATTTCGCGCCAATCAAGATTAAATGCGCGAACGATTTCAACAATCAATCTTTGAATATTATGCCATTCATTAGCCGCTTTATTAAAAATATAATCAAACGCCCGGTCAGTTAATTGCAATTCCTTGTTGCCAAGAAACTCTTTCACAGATAGATAACCAAATCCATGCTTTAATTTTATTAAATCAGACAATGATAAAAACTCGGATTTATTATTTTGACCATTGATAAAAAGTCCCTCTTGAGGGTCGTAAGTAGCAAATTCATATACCGGATAGCTTCTGTTATCAATTTCACCAATATACTCCTTGGTTTTAGCGCCATTATCCTTTGCTAATTCCACCAGCGCCATACTTTCGCTAATTTCTAACACTTTAGGAATCGGCGCTTTATTTTCCGAACTTTCCGGCAACTTTTCTTTTTTAAATCTTGAAAAAA
>CAZMZN010000003.1:5454-15174 GCA_964570945.1 uncultured Gammaproteobacteria bacterium | reverse complement strand
CTTTTAGAATTGTAGCAATTTTTCAATAAAAGCAAAACAGAAAACGCCCGCGCGACCAAAGGTCGGCGAGCGTTTTCCAAACTTTCCGCCAAAAGCGATTTATCTAACGATAAAGCTTTGACTAGAAAGTAATGGTGTGACCGGTAACGTTCAAACCGTCAACCAGGTATGAACCCCAGTATTGATCAGTATCGGTACTTGTAGTGGTATCTCCATCATCTTCCCAAAGGACAGTTGATGGCAAGCGAGAAATAGTTGCGTTATCAGCATGTGTGGCTACAGTTGTACCAAGATAGCCTCTGACAACAGTTAATTCATTTGAAGAGTTAGCTGTTACCAACATTACCTCGCTGTCAATCTTAATCAAATCTCCAGCAGTAATCTCAGTATTAGCCGTTAATGTACCATCAAATGTGACAGAAGTATCAGTTACCGCAACACCACTAGTATCACTAACAGCATATCCGGTACTTACATAAGTTGATGTAATCGGATCAGCTACCAAACGAGCGTAGATCAAATCATCAGCTGCAGTTGAAGCATAGGTAGTATCTACATACAAAGAATATGTCTTGGTACTACCGGCGGCAACCACTTCTGGAGTGGCCAAGTCAAATCTGATATATTTGACCGGATTATCAGAAGATGATGTATCACATCCATCTCCATCAGACTCCATCATAACTTTGCTTGCGGCTAACGCAGTGGTCAAATCATCATAATCATACAAAATGAATGATGATGAAGTAAACTCATTTGATGCAGCTGCGGAACAAGTGTTCCAATCTGTACCACCGTTATCTGTTGAATTGATTTCAAATACCAATTGATCCAAGACAACATCCTGATTGCTGTTAGCTGCTACATTAAATCGCAATACTTCAGTAATACCACTACCGCTTGTCGGTGAATCGCTGCTCAAGCTGAATGTTGGTGCAGTTTCACGAACAACGAACTGTTCGCCGCTGCTCAAAGCACTGATATCACTCTCGCTGAGTTTGGCGCCTGAATCAGCACCGTAAGCAACAAAGTCGCCGGTACCAGCAGACAAACCAATCTCAATGCGTTCGTTAGAAGTGGCGTTTCCACTTACGCGGTCAGTTGCCGGCACATCAATGTAAACATACATATTTGCCGGATCACCGTATTCAACGAACATATCCAATCCGCTAAAGGTAGCTTCATTACCTACCATAGTCGCGGTCGCGGTTTGCGTATCACCGGCTGAATCAGGATATTCAACGGTGACCAAAGAAATATTGTTGGCGTAAGCGCTGGAATCAGTTGTTCCATTCATATCTTCCGCCGCTTCTTCAGTGATACTTACGGTATCAACTGTGAAGTCTTCGGTTGTAGCCGTGAAGCGGAAAGTGGCAACATGATTGTCGCTTGTTCCGGTCAACAAGAAGTCTGCTGACGGAGTATCCGGAGCAACTGCCACAGACAAAGAACCGGAAGAGTTAACAGTTACAACATTAGTTGGACTGGTACCACCGTTAACAGCGCTACCTGACGGTGTAACATCATTGTTATTTTCATCGACAGTCGTGACATTGCTTCCAGATAAGTCAAAGGCGAAGTAATCAGAAGTATCAGTTCCCATAGAAGGCTTCGCCAAATTACAATAAACATCCAAACGATTATTTTCAGAAGCCGCCAATGTCCAGTTAATACTGCTGAAAGCTATAGTTTGACCGTCAGAAACCGGAGCTTCCGGACCGTCCAACAAGTTGCCGTCCATGTCATACAAAGAACATGAAGAGATGTAATCATTTACATCAGCGCCTGATTCACCACCGGCAGTAAATGCACCAGAACCATCTTCATCTCCATAAACATTTAATGTCAAGTCGGTGACAGTAACAGCGCCACCATCTCCGGCAACAAAGTTAAATGCATTAACCAACAAATCGTTTTTACCGACAACTGTAGAAACATCGCCAGGGATTGAAGCTAAGCTAATTGTCAAAGACGCGCTCAAAGCTTCTTGGGCATAACCTTGAATATCGGTTGATGGAACAACATCAGTGGCTGAACAATCGGAAATACAAATACTGTCGCCATTGACATCCTCAGCTTGGAAGCCGGAAATATCAATTGCCGCACCCAATTCAGTACCTGATTCTAAAGTATCATCAACATCAACCATAACCGCCAAATTCAATGTTTCACCGGCATCCATATCAAAGTCGTCGGAGAAATCAATAGTTTGGTCGGCATCATCACCTGACGCATCTGTGCTATCCAAATCTAACGGACCCATAACAATCTCGCCAGTATCTGTATCCACAATACGGATATTAGTAATATTGGCTTCGCTACTACCATTAATCAAACCGTCATCATCTGAAACTGATGTTGTAGTATCGGTTGAATCATCCACAGCATCAAATGGATCATTATCACCATCATCATCAGCGTAAACGATAATATCTAAATCTTTAACCGTCATTGCTTGAGAAGAGGTCAAGGTGAAGTTCAACAAAGTAACATCTTGGCTATTCACTTGAACTTGTCCGGCAACAGGGCCGTCAAACGCGAAAGTAACCGCACCTCCTTGAATAGTGGTGTAGTTACATTCATCAGATGAACTGCCGGAACAGGTGCTGGCGTCATAACCGGTGATGGTTGCTGCCATTGAGAAGCCATAGTCTTCACCAATAACTTCTATATCAACAGCTTTATCCATATATACCTTAACGGTATCACCGGCTTCACCGCCAATATCAGCGGTCACTTCAAAGGTTTTACTTTGCCCCTTGCTGATAGCATAAGCCTCATCAAAGTCAAAGACAACCAATTTATCGCCGATGTATTCACCGGTAGCTACCACTTCATCATCAGCCCACAATTTATAATTATCGTGGTCGGCGGCATTATCAATCTTCAAAGTGATTGATTGAACATCACCAGCCTCAGTAGCTGTAGTAACTTTGAATTTACCAATAGTGGCATCACTGGATCCCAAGTATGGGTCATCCAAAGTACCGGTATCAACAACGGTTACAGTTCCAACCGTGGTTGAAGAAACAGAGAATGTTTCACCTTCCAACGGGAATGAACCGTCAACACCGCCATCGGCGTCAATGTCATCGGCAGATTCAATACCGAACTGCAACTCATCACCGCTTGAAGCGCTCAAACTAACGCGCACGGAAATGGTGCGAGTTTCATAAGCATCCAAATCCAAATTCAAACTTCCAAAAGTGGCGGTTCGGGTGGATGAGTTAACAGAACGAGATTCAGTCAAGCGAGTGTCTCCTTCGTACAAGTAAACTTCGGAAACATCGGAAGCATCAGACAAACCGATCATGGAAACAGTGATTTCATTAACTTGAGTAGCTTCACTGCCGGCGGTCAAATCAATCGCCAAAACCTCAACTGTGTTAGCGTTGGTTGGCAAAGTAACACCGCTTGGGTTGGAAGAACTCAAAGAAACGGTAACATCACCGCTTGCGGAAACTTCGCTGGAAGTATCACCGCCTTGTTGAGCTACATCAGTAATAGCAGAAATCTCAGAAGTAATTCCATCACCATCTAAGAAGAATCGGTCTTGCATGCGGTTGGCTTCGCGGCCATCGGCGCTAACCAAACGAGCTTCACCGTCCCAATCAATGTAGTAATCGCTTCCGTCCATGTACATCATACCGTCGTAAGCAACAGCAGATGTCAAAGAAGTTCCGGAAGTGTAATCAGTAAAGAATACATCTGGTACGTCTTCAATAAATGAAGCCCAATCACTACCAGCGTAATCCTTAGCTACATCCTCGGATTCAATCCAGTGGATTGTTCCGTTAGTGGATACAGCGTAAACCTTGTCATCACTGGTAATTTTAATCCAGCGTGAACCAGGTCGATAAACAACATTACCGGCCAAGGAAATATCCGCCAAGTCTGAGTCTGAAATAGTCTCAACTCCGGAAAAATCCTCATACCAGGTCATGTATGTTTTTTCATTCGGGAAAGTGTATCGGTAACCATCGTAACCGTAGTAGTAAACGGTTGACAAAGAAGTACCTTTAATAAGGTCTCCACCTGAAGCTGCGCTTGTGGTTGCCGGCGCCAAAACAGCGCTCAACGAACCAAATACCATAGCTACAGCTGTAACGATGGCAAATACACGATTCCTTAATAATGCTTTTTGCATAGTGTATTTATCCTTTCTATCATTAATTCTAGACAGAGAAAGCGACCATGCGGCCTCGACCTTTCAGCCTTCCCCGATTTTTAAGTTTATAAGAGACATACACGCCTCTACCGAAAACCGTATAAGCGGCCTGCGGCAGAAGCGCGTTATTGCGCCTCTTGCTTATTATTATTTAAATCGCTATCGCTATTTGATATAGACTCAGCTTCCGCCTCACCGGCCTCTGAATTTTCTTTACCTTCTGCATTAACAGTTTCAACAGTTTCAATATCTGTCTGCTGTCTGGCGCTAATTATTTTATTTTCAATATCAGCCAAATCAGCTTCAATTGCCAGTAAAGTTTCATCGGCTTGTCGCAAAATATCAAACGCCATCCTATATCCGCCGGCAGCTTTTAAATCCATCGCTTTGCTCACTTTATCAGTAGCATCATTGATTGCGCTACGCATTTTTGTCAAACTTTGCCCCGACAATACGGCATCATCAATTTCGCTTTTAGCCAAAGCCGTTTCAATCATTTCCACGCGCCCCAAATCAAACGCTTGGCGGTCCATTAAATTGTTATATTGTGTTTTAAAAGATTTTTCCAAAGCTCTGGCTGACATATCAGATTGTGACTCTTCATGCTCTTTTACCAAAACCGCCACAGCCGAATTGGACACTTCTTGGGTAGCTTTTAAAGTTTCTTGCGTTTGATCTTGGTTAATAACATCATTATTTACTTCTTCGGTTACACTTACAATTTCGTCATTTAAATCTTTAATTTTTTCATCAATTTCACTAGCGGCAACCACCGCCTCTTCTCCGCCTTGGTTATGCAACTGCGCCAAATCGCTGCCGGCCATTTTTATCTCTTCTTGAAAAGCGTTCCAAGTTTGCTCTAAATATTGACTGTCCACATCTAAAGCAGCCACTTCTTGCAAGCGCCGTTCAGCAAATTCAGTATGTAAAATAGCTCGCTTATCCGTGGAGGCGATAGTCAATTGCGCCTTTTCAGTAACTAATTTTAATCCATATAAAGGATCACCCGGCAAGCTGTTGCTCGCGGCGCTAACGGTTGTAATCCAACCGCCAATCAATAAAGTAAAGACAGCCGTGCCAACACCAACGGGCTGAACGAAAAAATTCATTGCCATCCATTTAATATACTCTGTTCTGCTTTGGCGGGCGCTAATACCGGCATTGCCTTGATTTCTAATAGCGGTCATTAATTTATTTTTCGCTTGTTCGGCAGTATCAGAATCAACCCAACCGGTACTCGGATGGTTTTTTAATGATTTCAATTCTTGCCAATAATTTCGTCCGTTTTTCATACAATTAATTATTTTTCCATTTGTTGGCGCAAAGCCTTTTTTGCTCTATGCAACAAAACGCGAACATTATTTTTTGTCTTTTCCAAAACCTCGGCAATTTCCGCGACGCTCATTTCATCAAGATATTTCATTACCAGAACATCTCTATACTCTTCTTTTAATTCTTTCAAATTAGCCAATAAATTTGCTTGCTCGGCCTGTAGCACCATTGTTTCTGACACCGGCTCTTCTTTAGATTCAGGCTCTGCCACTTCTTCTATATCAACCTCGGCTTTGCGTTTGCGATAAAAATCCGCAATAACATTTTTAGCGATACGGTAGAACAATGCTCCCGGATTTTTCACCAAACTTGCAGTGGCATATTCCCAACCACGCAAAAATACTTCTGCCGTCAATTCTTCAGCCACTGCCACATCCGCCACCCTGAAAGAAATATAACGGCGTATTCTGGGAACAAAAAATTCGTACAGTTCACCGTACGCCTCGGTATCGCGAAAACGATATATCCGAAATAATAAGAATTTTTGACGATGGCGCATGTCAATTATTAAGTCGTAAAATTCAGCAAAACATTACAGTTATGCATTTTAGCCTTTAAAATAGCATATTTTCTTTATTTTCGCAAGCAATTAATTGACTTTTTCTTAATTTTTGTCTACGCTAGAGTAGACAAAAATATATAATATGATTCCATCAACACCAGTTCGCGTCTCAGTATCTGAGGCGGCAAAACTTTTTGGCGTGAGTACGCGCACCATTCGCCGCGCGATTGCCAACCAAGAAGTAAGTTATATCGTCGTTCATGGCCGCTATAAAATAAATTTTGAATCTCTAGTAAAGTGGTCGCAGTCCAGCACGACTGTTCGTAAAAAAAGAGATAAAGCAGGCATCGGACAATTTGTGGAAAAATGGAAAATACGCAATACACTATATTCACCCAACTCAGCTATCCTTAATCAAGAAAACCAACCAGAAAACCAAACAGAAAAATAAACTGTGAAAAGATTTATCATTACAATCGGATTATTGTTAATGGTTGCCTCCCTGCCATTTATTAATGTGCGTGCCAATGACAATGCCATAAAAACAGCCAACTATTTTTTACAGTCGGGCACAAAATTAAACGATGAAAGCACTGTTAAGCAACTCGCTTTATATGATGTTTTGGTTTTGCCGGCAGAAGCTCAGGTATACAATCCGGATTTTCCAGAAAAAATTCGCAATTTTAATCCGGACATCATTCTACTCGCCTACGTTCCTTCGGTAAGCTGGAATAAAATTTGGCGTGACAGTTTGCACAAAAAATTATATTCAAAAATCCAATCTTCTTTTTGGCTTAAAGATAAAAATGGAACCAATATCTCAATCTGGCCGGGAACACAAGCATTGGATTTAACTTCCGACTGGAATAATGTATTGGCCGAATTTGTTGCCGATGAAATTCTAAATGATAATTATTGGGACGGAGTATTTTATGATGAAGTGAACGATGGCATTTCTTGGGTGGGAGATGTAGCGCTTGCAAATCCAAGTGATAACATTGATCAATCATGGATTGATGCGTATACTCAACTTTTCGCCCGTACACGCTCTTTGATAGGCGATGAAAAAATTATTATCTCAAACGGAAGTTCAAAATTACAGCATGCGCCGTATGTTAATGGGCGCATGTTTGAATCATTCCCAACCCCCTGGGAAGATGACGGCAGTACAATAACCAATATTCGCAACTATTTAACTTTAGAACAAAATGTCAACTACACTCCGGTGATGATTATTAATTCTGATACCAATAATACCGGCGATAATACCAATTATCGCCGGGTGCGTTTAGGACTTTCAAGCGCTCTTTTAGGATCCGGATTCTTCGGCTTTGATTTTGGCACAGAATCACATGGGCAAATTTGGCGTTTTGACGAATATGACGCCTATATCGGACAAGCTAAAAGCAATCCAAAAGAACTGGAAAACGGAGTTTGGACACGAGAATTTAGCCATGGTTTAAGTTTGGTCAACCCCACCGACAGTGAACAAACTGTCAGCTTAAACGGTGAATATGAAAAAATTCACGGCACTCAAGATACCCAAGTCAACGATGGAACCATTGTTAATCAAGTTACTTTACCGGCACAAGATGGCCTGATTCTTTTGCGACCGATAGAAAAAATTAACCGGGGCCTGTTTTTAAACGGCGCTTTCGCACGCATATTCAATGAAGAAGGTGAAAATTTCCGCAACGGCTTTTTCACATATGACCAAAATTTCATCGGCGGCACGCAAATCATCAAATATGATTTAAACAATGATGGCGCAATGGAAAGCGTCGTCGCATCTGAAGGCAAGGTGGAAATATATGATACCGATAATAATTTAACCGCCTCGTTCTATCCATATGAAGATAAATTTCGCGGCGGTATCAATATAGCTGTAGGCGATTTGGAAAATGACGGCACAGTGGAAATTGTTACCGGCACTCAAAATGGCGGCGGTGCTCATGTGCGTATTTTTAATTCAAACGGCGTTTTAATAAATCCGGGATTTTTTGCTTATGATCCCAATACGCGCTACGGCGTTAATGTAGCCACTATAGACATTAATGGTGACGGCATTGATGAAATTCTAACCGGACAAGGGCAAGGCGGCGATTCTCAAATTAAAGTTTTTGATGAAAACGGCGGCTTACTAATTAATCCTTTTTACGCTTTAGAAACATCAGGTGCCGGCGTTGAAGTCTCGGCCTCTGACTTAGACGGTGATGGAAAAGATGAAATTATCGCTTTTACTCGCGATGTTTTTACCTTATCCAATTTTTAAAAAAATTTTATGAGTCAAGAAAAAAATATAAAATTGAACTGTCAAAAAACGGGCCAAACAAAAACCGGAACAGATTTGTTGCGCTGTACGGTCCATATTGGCAGCCAAGCCGGCAAACATATCAGTCAGCCAATCAGATTGTTATGGCAAAAAAAATATTGGCGCAGCCGCTCTCGCTTGCATAAAATTTTAGACATCGTATCCCTAATAGGCTTAATTTTAACTACAACAGCGGTGATTTTTTTAGCTTGGCCACAAAAAACTCAAAATTTAATTGATATTCAAGCATCGGTTGCTCCTGAGCAAGTTATTACTGGCGGAGAATCAACACTTGATTTTATTTATACGAATAATAGCAAAGAAAAAATTAAAAACGCTGTGTTAAAAATGGATTTTCCTGATCATTTTACTGTTAATGCTTTAAATACGGAAAACGCTTCTCAAAACGGACAACAAGAATTTTTCCTGGGAGACATTGCGCCCGGTGAATATGGAGCCATTCATATCAGCGGCATTATGTTTGGCGATGTTGGCGGCGAGCAAACTTTTACCAGTACATTGCAATACACATATGGCGAAGATAATACCAAAACCGAACAAACGGCAACGCATAAATTTTTCCCGGTTGATTCCGCTTTGCAATTACAATTAATTTTGCCTGATTATAAAATTAGCGGACAAAAAATAAACGGCCAAATCACTTATACCAACAATGGCGACATTAAATTCCCCAATATGAAAATAATGCCGGAATGGCCGTCCTCTTTCCGGCTTATAAGCACTTCTCCCAATCTGCAATCAGATAACTCTTTTCATATTTCCGGTATAGAACCGCAAGAAACCGGCACAATTGAATTCACCGGAATTCTCGGAAACCCCGATGATTCAACATTTATTTTCAATCCATCTTTCACTTTTAATGACGCCGAATATAGACAAACCGCCTTGAACAAAACCGTAGATATTCTTCCCTCACCATTAACAATTTCTCACAGTGCCCCCGATATTATCACTCCGGGAGACCAAGCCATATTTACGATTTTCTACAAAAACATCAGCCAAAATACATTACGCGATCTTCAATTTAAAATCCTCACCGATCCGACAATCTTTTACGGTGAAACAATAGATGAAGGCTACAGCGCCGCTGAAATAGATAGTTTGACACCCGGCGAAGAAGGATCTTTATCAGTAAAATTAAAAACAAAAGGCAATTTCTCCATTACAACTAAAAACCCGACTCTGCGTTCAACAACAGCTGTTAATTTTAAACTTGAAGTAGATGGCGAAAAAATTACCGCCAATACAAGAGACAAATCTGTAAGCTCTAAAATCAGTTCACCGCTTGCCATGCAATCTTTTGGCAGATATTGGACTGCCAGCGGAGACCAATTGGGACGCGGTCCTTGGCCGCCGCAAGTCGGCCAAACTAGTAAAATCTGGGTT
>CAZMZN010000003.1:0-5444 GCA_964570945.1 uncultured Gammaproteobacteria bacterium | reverse complement strand
TTAACGCGCCGTTTAACGATATGTCCGACATTGTCGTCACCAGTGAATTGGCAGATGGCGCAACATTCACCGGACGGCAAAGCGTTTCAGCGGGTTCGGCCATTGAAATTAACGGCCAGCACATTACCTGGCCGGTCGGCGATTTATCAGCCGGAGAAACAGCTTCTGCCGCCTTTGAAGTGTCAATAACTCCTTCTGAAAATCAAATTGGAGATTACGCCTTATTTATAACGCCCCCCACACTATACGGAAAAGATAATTTTACCAATACGATAATTACCGGCGCCGGACAAGCTGTAAGCACAAATTTGGAGTATGATAACAAAGCATCCGCGCTCGGTTCCACAATTCGCCAATAAAATCCGCCAATCTTTTGACATATTTATAGCATTATGCTAGCATTGCCACGATTAAATGATTATATGAAAAGCGGAATTCATCCCACATACTACGATAAAGCAACTATCAGCTGCGCTTGCGGCAATAAAATAGAAGTTGGTTCAACAGTTGAATCTATTCATGTTGAGCTTTGTTCAAAATGCCATCCTTTTTATACAGGTAAACAAAAAATTGTTGATACTGCGCGCCGTGTTGAGAAATTTGAAGCCCGCAGTAAAAAGAAAGCCGACAAGCCGCTTGATCATAAGGCAAAAATGGCGAAACGAGCCGAACGAGCCAAAAAGAAAGCAGAAAAAAAAGTTAAAGCCGAAGAGTAAAATCATAAAAATTTTACAAAGCGTCAGAATTTTTTCTGGCGTTTTGTTATACTTAATAATATGGACATTGATAAAATAATCACCGACAAAAAAGAAGAGATCAACAAATTAGAACAAATGCTCGGTGATCCGACTATTATTGGCGACAATAAAAAACTGGCAAAAACCAACCGAGATTATCAAACCGCTAAACATATCTTGGAGTTAGCGGAGAAATACAAACAAGCGTTGGCTAATTTGGATTTTGCCGAAAAAACAGCCGCTGAAGATAATGATCCGGAAATAAAAGAATTAGCTGAAGCAGAAATAGCCGAATTAAAAAATAAGATACCGCAACTTTTAGAAAATTTAGAATTAGCGCTTGTACCCAAAGATCCGACCGATGACAATGACGCAATCGTTGAAATCAGAGCAGGCGCCGGCGGTGATGAAGCGGCGTTATTTGCCGCGGATTTATTCAAAATGTATACAAAATACGCGGAAAAACACGGTAGAAAAATCAAATTGGTCTCGCAAAGCCAAAACGATATCGGCGGCTTTAAAGAAATCATTTTTGAAATATCGGGCGTGGGGTCATATGGCGATATGAAATTTGAATCCGGAGTTCATCGCGTACAACGAGTGCCGGAAACAGAAAAGCAAGGCAGAGTACACACTTCAACCGCCACTGTGGCAGTTTTACCAAAAATTGAAGAAGAAGAGTTTAAAATGGATATGAATGAATTAAAGATTGAAGCCACAACTTCCACTGGTGCCGGGGGCCAATCTGTCAATACAACCTACTCAGCCGTCCGCATCATTCATATTCCAACCGGCCTACTTGTATACTGCCAAGAAGAACGCTCGCAAAAACAAAATAAAGAGCGCGCTTTAGAAATTATGCGTTCCCGCTTATATGCCCTTGACCAAGAAAAAAAACGAGCCGAACGCGATGAAACCAGACGCGAACAAATCGGTAGCGGTGACCGCAGTGAAAAAATCCGCACTTATAATTTTCCGCAAGATAGAGTTACTGACCATCGCATCAAAGAATCGTGGCATAACTTGCCCGACATTTTAAACGGTGAAATTGATGATATTATTACAAAACTAAAACTGGCCCAAAAAGATAAAGCCCTGCAACAAGCGCAAACATAATGACTATTTTAGAAGCCCTAAACTGGGGCAAAAAACAATTGGAACATATATCATCGGCAAATCCAATGCTTGATGCGCAAATTTTATTGTCAGCCTGTTTAAATAAACCAACTTCATATTTATTTGCCAATTTTGAAGAAAAAATACCAATAGAAACAACTAACAAATATCAACGTTTTATACAACGCCGCCAGCGCCAAGAACCCGTTTCTCATATTTTAGGCAAGAAAGAATTTTATGGCCGCACATTTTACATTAATCCGCATGTCCTCACTCCACGGCCGGAAACAGAAATTTTAATAGAACAAGCCTTACCTTTTATCGATCAAAAAACAGCGGTTATTGATGTGGGCACTGGATCAGGTGCTATTGCCATTACTTTGGCAGCTGAAAAACAAATACCAGTTATCGCCATTGACATAAGCAGACAAGCGCTCGCGATCGCCAAACATAATGCTGAAAAAGAAAAAGTGGCCGATTACATAGCTTTTCTTCAAGGCGATTTACTGCAACCTATCTTCGTTAAAAAATTCAATTTTCATAATAAAACCACCATCATTACCGCCAATCTTCCTTATATACCTCATAAAAAATGGCTCAATCTAGACAACGATGTTAAAAAATATGAACCTAAAATAGCCTTGGTTGGCGGTGTTGACGGTCTTGATTATTATGATCGCTTATTGCAACAATTAAAAAATAATCGGCATAAATTTGATAGCATTATCATTTTTTTAGAAATAGACCCTTCTCAACACAAATCAGCGCCCGATTTAATCAAAGAATATTTCCCAACAGCCAATCTGCAAATTATAAAAGATTTGTCCCAAAAATCCAGGGTTATTATTGCCGAATTAAATAAAAAGAGTAAAATAACAGTGTGAAAATTAATTCACTGTTTATGCGTGGATATCATATAAATTTAGAACAAGAAACTTTAACCAATGAAGATTACCGACGCGTTCTTTATACGGCTCCGCATAGCCAACTGGTCGTTATGTCGCTTGATCCTGGTGTAGAAATCGGCATGGAAGTCCACCCTGAACACGATCAATTTATCCGTGTAGAATCAGGGCATGGTAAAGCTATATTAAATGGCGAAGAAGTGGCTTTAATGGATGGGTCTGGTTTAGTTATTCCGGCCGGCACAGAACATAATGTTATCAACGTTTCCGAAAGTGAAAAATTAAAACTATATACAATCTACTCTCCGGCCGAACATCCGGACAGAACCATTCACCACACTAAAGCTGATGAACCCGCTGAACACTAATCATAATAAAAAAGCCGCCATATGGCGGCTTTTTTATTCTTTGCTAACTTTATTTAAATCATCTACCACTTCTATCCAAGAAACACCGGGGACCATGGAAATTTCATAGCCATCATCTGTATAAAACCGAATCCTGTCTTCAGTAAAATCTTTTCGCCAATTACCGGAAAATACTTCTCCATTTTGAACAATTACAGCCCGGCCGCTACCCAAAGTTCTTAATCGCAACCTTCCCTGGTCATCTATCACCTCTGTATCTGTTTCAATAATGATTATATTCTTGGCAGTAATTTTTGCACCGTCACTCATTAACATTTGCGAACCATTTTGATACCTAGTATAAGAATTGTCTTCATTTTGATACAGCCATTCCACATTATAATAATCCGAAGCGGCAAAATTGACTTTGATCGATACTGGATGATCAACCGGTTTATCAGCAGTATATTTCCAAGATTCATATTCGGCCGCAGGTAAATTTAATTCTGTTAAAGATTTATTTAAAAGTTCTGTTGAAGTATAAACATTGTGAGGCGCCTGCCTATTATCATTCTGTCTCCAAAAATATTCTCCTTGCCAAAATTGGTTTAAATCAAAAGCTTTATAATTCTCGGCTATAATTTGCAATGCTTGCGGAGAACCGCCAACATGGGCGTAAACCGCTCGCCAAGGCGCGGCCCAATCAAGGTAATACGGCCTGGCCGAACGCACCGGACCGATTTTTTTCGCCTCCGATTTTTCAGAATAAAAAGCTAAAAAACGCGGTATACCGCCTTCAACCGGCGCTTCTATTACCAAAAATGCTTTATCCAAACCTGATAATGGCCAGGCATTAGCACTATTTTCAACCATTACCGCAAAAACATGCGGTAAAGCAAAATCATCTTTTTCCGCATCGTTTAGCACTTCACCGGTTAATGGATCGCAAACAACAACATTTTTATCAATACCATCAGAGGCAATGGCATTATTTTGTGCGGTATTATTTTGTTTATCGCCATTTGGCAAGAAGACTAATAATAATCCCAAAACGACAAAAAGAGCTGAAATTATGATTATCAGCTCTTTTCGCTCTTTGAAAAAATTTCTTTGCTTATTCTCCTTTTTCTTCATTTGTCTTACCTTCATCTTTTTCTTCGGCAGCTTCACCGCCTTCTTCAACATTTTCACCTTCATCCAAAGCTTCCATTTCTTCTTTTGTTCTAGGCGCTTGTACCAAAGCGACAGTGACATCTGGCGCGGTCAAAATTTCCATTCCTTCCGGAACCTGCAAATCACCTACCCTGATAACATCATCAAAAGTTTTCAAACCGGAAATATCAACTTCCAATTCCGGCACCAATGCCGACGGCAAAGAAGAAACCTCAACTTCTTCCAAACTATGAATCAATGTGCCGCCAAAATCTTTAACCGCAGGCGATTCTCCAACCAAAGCAATATGTACGGCGGTTTCCACTTTTTGATTCATATTAATGCGCCTAAAATCAACATGGATAATATAATCGGTCAAAGGGTCGCGTTGAATATCTTGAATTAAAACTGAATGCTTTTCCCCATTCAATTCCAATTCAATAACTGAACTTGAACCGGCTTCCTGATATAAACGATTTAAAGCGTTCCTATCTACAGATAAATTAATCGGCTCGGTTTCAAAACCGTACATAACGCCCGGAACAATACCTTGTTCCCTTAATTTTTCTGTTTTGCGTCCAGATTCTTGACGCAAATTAGCTGTAATTGAAAATGTTTCCATAAGTCATTTTAGGCGTATTTCACCTTATTTTTTGATTTTTGTCAACTTTTTAATCGTTATTGCCAAAATCAGCTAAAGAAAAAGAATTTGCCGCCACACTTTCGGCTACCGACAACATTAAAATATATATCAATAAAGCACTGCCTCCATAGCTTACAAACGGTAAAGAGACTCCGGTAGCCGGCAAAAGAGACAAATTCACCCCAACATTAACCGTCATCTGTATGAAAAGCATACCGGCGAAAGCAATCAGTAAAAAAGCGGTAAAACTATCTCTTGAACGACGCGCCAAATAAATCAATCTCCACAAAATAACGGCAAATGCGGATAAGATCAATAAAACCCCTAAAAACCCCAGCTCTTCGGCTATCACGGCAAATATAAAGTCGGTTTGACTTTCCGGTAAAAATTGCAACTGACTCTGAGAACCAAAACCCAAACCGCGTCCAAAAAATCTGCCCGCACCAATAGCAATTTTTGCCTGTAAAACATTATATCCACTGTTTAAAGGATCGGCGGCCGGATTTAAAAAAGTCAAAATACGCGTTTTTTGATAATCAGCCAA
>CAZMZN010000002.1:5570-21147 GCA_964570945.1 uncultured Gammaproteobacteria bacterium | reverse complement strand
CTGATGAAGAGTATTTTAAAAGAAGAGAGTCGGTTGGGGTTAAAAAATATGATTTTTTACCTGATTTATATAAATTTTATTTTTCGTTTTTTGCTTTTAAAAAAATACAGGAGTATGAGCAAAGATTTAATTTGATGAAAAGTGTTTTGTCGTTTAAACATTTGAGAAGATTAGAACGGTTGAAAGAAAAAATATTACGTGGCGTTAATAAGCAACGGTCATATATTGCTGGGCGTTTGTTTTCGCGTGTTGATCAAGAATTAGCACACCAAAGATATCAACAAAGAAGAGCTTATTACAATTATTATGATGAATTATCAGTTGATTTTGAAATTGATTGGCATTTTGAAAAATTTGGTATTGATACTGTCTATACTCACGCTACAAATGAGGAGATAAGGAGACTTCTGTATTCATCTATTGCGCAATTTAAACTTGCCGGTAAAGATTTAAAAACAGGTGAATTGCGCCTTGTATCTTACGGAGGAGAGCCATGGATAAGAATTGCCAAAGTGGCTATCAATTTATGGAAGGAAACCACAGATGTTTGGGAAGTTGTTGACTCGGTGTTTGATTTAGAACACCATCATGGAGGCGTTTTTAATTATCATTTAGAGAAGGTTGATGATATTTCGGCATTGCTGGATTTGAAAAATAATGCTAAAGATGAGGCGGAGTTTTTAAACGCTGTGTTGGAGAATATGTATACCAGCGACAGAAAAGAATTGATGGATTGGCAAGATAATATTGAAAGAGAAATGCGTATTATTGAAGGTATAATTAATCGTTATAGTGTATAATGATTCTGCTAATAATTTATTGTTTATGCTTTACAAACAAATACAAGATGATTTAAAGACGGCTATGAAAGAGAAGGATTTGCAAACCGTGGAAGTGTTGCGTTTATTATGGTCGTCATTAAAAAACAAAGCTATAGAAATGAAGAGGGAACTGGAAGACGCGGAAGTAATCGCTGTTATAAAAAGCGACGCTAAGAAAATTGAAGATTCCATGCGATCTTTTATTGATGGTAAGCGTGAAGATTTGGCGGAAAAAGCTCGTAATGAATTAATTATTTTAAAACAATATTTGCCGCCAGAGATGAGTGATGAAGAGTTAAAGCAGAAGATTAATGATATTTTGACGCCGGAATTAACAAAAGATTTCGGGCGAGCTATGGGCAAGGTGATGTCTGAATTAAAAGGATTGGTTGATGGTGGCAGAGTGAGGAAAATGCTGGAAGCGATATTATCTGAAAAACAAAATTAAATATATTAATCGCCATCATAATGATGGCGGTTTTATTTCCACAACTTTTTTATCCTCTATGTTTAAAATAATGTATAATTAAAGCAAAGTTTAAACATGTTAACATGAGGGTAAATAAAATTTTCAAAGTCGTAATTCGCGCCTTGGCGATTTTTGTGTTAGCGATGCCTTTATTTATTAATTTTACCGCATCGGTAAAAGCGCAAGGGAGTGATAATTTAGATGCTGTGCAGGAAACATCGGGTTTAGCTGATGTGAGTTTGCCTGAACTGATTGGAAAAATTATTAATGTTTTTTTGAGTATTCTCGGCATAGTGTTTTTGGTATTGATTTTATATGCCGGATTTTTATGGATGACCGCCGGTGGCGATGGCGATAAGGTTGATAAAGCAAAAAAAGTCATGATCAATGCCACGATCGGATTAGTTATCGTTTTATCTTCTTACGCTATCAGTTCATTTATTATAAATAAATTAACCGGTGCATTATCTGATAGCTCCTCTTCGTCATCTTCTTCGTCATCGGTATCTGTTGAAGCGTTATCCGGTTCTTTGGGGTCGGGTGGTATTAAAGATCATTACCCGGCTCGGAACGCTACTGATATTGCCAGAAATACAAAAATTTATATCACATTTAAAGAAGCGATGGATATCGAATCTTTTATTGAGGGCTATGATGTAAACGGGACACCAGAGGACACTTCCGATGATACGACTGCATCGGGGTTGAATACTGATAATGTTTTAATTTACGCCAGTGAAGATGGTGAAGACGGCGCTTTCGCTTCTGAAGACGTATCCGTCTCTTTTACTGATGATTTGAAAACATTTGTTTTCGATCCGCCGCTTTTGGGATCTGCCAGTGAAAATGTTTCTTATACTGTTTATTTAGATGATTCCATTAAAAACAGTGATGGCGAAAAGATATTAAATTCCGGCGGCTATGAATGGTCGTTTGAAGTTGGCACCGAGACTGATACGGATCCGCCAACCATTACCAGCGTGACGCCGGCAGAGGACGCGGAATATGACAGGAATATTACGGTTCAAATTACTTTTAGTGAGGCGATCGATCCAACAAGTGCTACAGGCACGCGTGAAGAAGATAGCGGTTTTGATAATATTCAAACATATGGCGAAGATGGCGTGCCTTTGGCGGGTGAGTATGAGATCAGCAATAATTATAAAACCATAACTTTTACAAGCGCCAATCCATGTGGAACGAATTCTTGCGGAGATACGATTTATTGCTTGCCGGCAAATGAAGCAATTGGTGTCACAGCTTACGCGGCTACGGTTGGCGATGAGCCGCCGCAAGCTTCAAGCTATCCTTATGACGGTATAGTGGATACGGCCGGCAATTCATTAGATGGCAATGATGATGGTGAGGCCGGCGACGATTATTCATGGTCTTTTTCTACGAGTGGGGATATTAATTTGGACGGTCCGGAAATAACATCTATTACCCCAAATATTAAAGAAGAAGATGTTAATTTGGATCAAAAAATTTATATTACTTTTGATTCTGTTTTAATGAGTTCGACTGTAGATAGCGACAATATTGTTTTAGAACCTGATCCTGAACATGAGTTATGGTATTCACTTAGTGAAATAGATTTAAATTCTGATGGGGAGCAAGCCGGTGACAGTGATGATGTAGTGGCGACAAAAGTTACCATCAATCATGGTGTATTTTTAGAATCTTCGGATGAAGAGGAGGGGACTCAATATATGTATAGCGTAACGGTTGGTGATGGAATAAAAAATGAATATCAAAATTGTTTTGCTCCAGGGGAGGGGCCGACGGCGAGCGGAGGATCGTGCGGAACAAGCTCTTCTTATCCTTACTGCTGTAATGGCACGCCTTCGGCGTCCGAATGTCAATTTTTTGAATAATGATTATGTTAAAGAAAAAATCGCGTTTTTTACTAGCTATAATTATTGCCGCAATTTTTACTTTTGTAGGTTTTGGTTTTGCTGATATACCGGCGGAAAATGTTTATGCACAAGATGCAGTTACCGAAGGTTTGGATACTGTTGGTGATTCCAGTGGATTGGTAAAGGCCGATTTAAAATTAACAATAGCTAAATTAATCAGGGTATTTTTAAACGTATTGGGTATTATTGCTGTTATTTTGGTTTTATATGGCGGTTTTGTTTGGATGACAGCCGGTGGTAATGATGACAAAGTAAATAAGGCAAAGAAAATTTTATTAAATGCCGGTATCGGTTTATTTATTATTTTAACATCATATTCAATTACCACATTTGTCCTAAATTCTTTACTAAACAGTTCCGGAAGTTCAAGCTCAGGTAGCGGATCCGATTCGGGTAGTAGTGGTGCCACTGCTTTGGGCGGCGGTTCAGTGTCTAGTTTTTCCGTTTCTTCATTTTCGCCTGAGGGGGAAGTGAGCATTAGAAATATAAAATTATCCATAGTGTTTAGCCGTAATGTTGATGAAGATACTGTTGATGGCAATATAATTGTTACAAATGCCGAAAGCGGTGAAGAAGTAAAGGGAACGATTAGCGTTAAGGGAAATAAAGTATCTTTTGTTCCCGAACAAACTTGCCCTGAACCAAATGAAGACAGGCATTGTTTTGATGAAAATACAACTTATACGGTGAAAGTTGATAATGATATTGAAAGTACTTCAGGGCGTAGCTTGGATTGTTCGTCTTCAAGCTGTGAATCTTCGTTTACCAGCGGTGATGTTGTTGATGTTGAAGATCCGTCCGTTGAAATTACTTATCCGGATAATGGTGATAACATTTCTGTTGATTCATCAATATTGGTACAAGTTAGCGCCACTGATGACAGTGAAGTTTCAACGGCTGATTTTTATGGGGCTGATGAATTATTTGATTCAGTGGCCGCATCTGGCGATGATTTATCTGATGTTGTTATAGAAACAACTTGGTATACCGACGGATTGGATGAAGATACAAAATACAATATTCAGGTGATTGTAGAAGATATTGCCGGCAATTCTGATACGGATAGCATAAAAATAAAAACAGAAGCCGCTCATTGTTCAAACGGTGAACAAGATGAAGATGAAGAAGGGGAGGATTGCGGCGGTGATGATTGTGGAGCTTGTTCCGGGGCGGCATGCGAAGAAGATTCGGATTGTGCAAGTGGTATATGTGAAGATAATGTATGCGTAGCCTATCCTGAAATTACGAATATTTCTCCTGCTGATGGCGCGGTAGGTACATATGTGACGATTTCTGGAGAATCGTTTGGTAGTAGCGGCAGTGTGTACTTTACCGATGAGAATGGTGATAATATCGAAGCGGAAATTCCGGATTGTGCTGATTGGAGTGATGAAGAAATTGTCGTCGCGGTTCCTGAAGGGGCGGTATCCGGTCCTATTAGTGTTATAAATGATGATGGATATAGCGATGCGACAAATGATGATAATGGTGCTTTAATTGATGATTTTGAAGTTAATGATACGCAAAGGCCGTCGCTATGTTCTTTAAGTGATAATACTGGATATATCGGTGACGCTTTAACGCTGAGTGGCGCTAATTTTGGCGATGATCGTAACGATTCTTCTGTAAATTTTGATGATTCTGAAGCCGGCAGTTATACATCTTGGTCAGATGATTCCATCAGTGTCACCGTTCCATCTGTAAGCGAAAATGAATATCATGATGTTAGTGTAACCGTTGATGGTGTTGAATCAAATTCTTTGTCTTATGGAGTGAAAGCTGATAATTCAGAAGCGCCATCAATATCATATTTAAGTCCAGAAGAGGGCGGCGTCGGTCAGTATATAACTATATACGGCACAAATTTTGGCGATGATACCGGGATTGTGTATTTGCAAAATAATGATTCCGGTTATACGGCTGTTGGCAGCGCTGATTTTCCTGATCAGTGTGATACTGATTTTTGGTCTGACGATGAGATCACAATCATTATTCCGGATGAATATACAAACGGAAATTCATTAGATACCGGATCTTATACATTATATATTGAAAGTAGCGATGGAGTGCAATCTGAAGGTATTGATTTTACTGTTAATAATGACGATCCAACGCCCGGTATATGTAAGTTGGATCCTGATTCAGGTGCCAGTGGAGACGAAGTGACTATTTATGGTGAGCGATTGGGTTCGTCCGAAGGAGAAGTAACTTTTTATAATGATGTTTCCGCTTCTATTTCCAATTGGTCAAATGATGAAATTACAGTTAATGTCCCTGACGGTGTTTCTACCGGTCCGATAACAGTCACTTCTGCGGCTGGAGACGATAGCAACACTTTAAATTTTGCCGTTTCTGATGATGTAGAAACTGAAACGGAAACTTTAGCTGGAGGTTATGGGTGGTATTTTTCAACCGGATCCATACCTGAAGTACCGGAGATTGTTGAAGGTTGTGATTATGATGCAGATATTATAAGTGCCGTGCCAAATGATAAATATGTTGATGAAGCATGTACGGTTGCTACTGTATATGCCGAATTTACAACTTTAATGAACACTTCTACTCTCAATACGGATAATATTACCGTTGCTGAATGTAGCGATAGTACTTGCGATAGTGTTGAGGTGATAGAAGGTGGCACAATTGAAACTTCATCATCAACCGATCGAACTGCTTTTATTTGGTTATGGCCAACAAATACTGACGGTTATAACGGCGGTATTGGTTTTAAAGAGAATACAACATATTTGGTTACGGTAAGCGCTGATGTGGAATCTGAAGATGGTGCAAATATGGAAGATGATGTTCAATGGACTTTTACTACCGGTGGCACAGATGCTGATTGCGATATAGAAGCGGTTGTTATAAGTCCATCTGAAGAAACATTGGAATCAGAAGGCGCGACAACGGAATTTCAGGCTTTGGCTTCGGGTAATTGTCAAGTTTATAGCGGGGCAACATATACTTGGAATTGGGAATTGGATCCAACTTCATATGCCAATATTACCGCGGGTGAATGTAGTAATGTTGATAATGATTCTTGCGCAGTAGCTACAGCTTTAAATGAAGGAGAATCAACGGTGTATGCGGAAGAAACAGATAGTGGCGTAACGGGTGACGCCACTTTGGTTGTTGATTATACAGATCCATATGTTACCGATTATTGGCCGGATTGTAGTAGTGCATGCGTTAACGCTAGTATTGGGGTTGATTTTAATATAGCTATGGATTCTGATGTTACTGATGATTTTAGCCTGTATTCATGCGCAAATGAATTATGTTTAAACTTGACAGAGGTTAGTATTACGGCAACATGCACGGAAACGGAAATGGACAGTTCGGGTGGTGTGGCTTGTAAAGAGGTGGAAATAATACCAAATGATGATTTAGGAGCTAATACATATTACCGAGTTATTTTGTCCGGTGACGCGGTTTCAGCCAGTGGCGTACCACTGACTGCTACCAATTATGGTGAAGATTTTTCTTGGACTTTTAAAACAAAAGATGATGATACGCTATGCTCTGTAAATAGAATTGATTTATCGCCATCACAAGTCACTCTTGATGCAGTTGGTGATACTCAGCAATATACTGTTATCGCATATGGAGAGACTGATAATTGTTCCGTAGCTGGGCAAAAATTGAATAGTTATGATTATGATTGGGATTGGATTAAGCCTTATGATGATGAAAATGTGGCGGCTATTAGGCGATTGGGAGCATCATATGCTGATTCTGATCCAGAAAGCATAGCCGATGGTTGTAATTCAGTTTGTTTGCCTTCTGGTAGTGAAGGTTATGATGCTGTCTGCGGTAACGGTATAATTGAAGATGGAGAAGAGTGTGATGATAGCAATACTACCAATGGCGATGGTTGTTCGTCTGTTTGTCTACGAGAGGGTGCTAATGGTTCATATGGTACTTGCGGTGACGGTATTGTAGATCAAGATACTAATGGCGCCGGTGAAGATTGTGATGACGGCAATACGATTGATGGTGATGGCTGTTCATCCAGTTGTTTGCGAGAAGGATCTGATTCTGTTGGCGCTACTTGCGGTAACGGATCAATCGCCCGTGATGAAAACGGTGCCGGTGAAGATTGTGATGACAGCAATCAAAAAAATGGCGACGGTTGTTCTTCCCAGTGTTTATACGAAGGTTCCACTTCGCAAAGTGAGCTTGATGCTGTTTGCGGTGATGGTGAAATTACCAGTCCTTATGAAACTTGTGATGACGGTAATACAACTGACGGCGACGGTTGTTCATCTAGCTGTTTACGGGAAGGTTCTTATGGTTCATATGGTACTTGCGGGAACGGTGTGGTCGAGAGGATCCCTTCATCTGCCGGCATAGATAATAGCGGCGGAGAGGATTGTGATGGTGGTGAAGGATGCCAAGATGATTGTACTTATTCCGGATCATCAATGGAGTATAGAATTCCATCAGTTTGCGGCGATGGCAAAGCTGGTACGGGCGAATTGGCGGCTTGCGAAATTGGCGCTTCGGGTGATGGCAATATAGATCCCGTCCAACAAGCTATCATTTTAGATAGCGCTCCTAAATATGTTGATGAGGATACACAATTAGCGCAAACAACTATTGAGGTTGATTATGATGATGTTTATGATACGGCTAGTTTGTCGCTGGAGTGTAGTGCGACAGATGACTATGATTGTCGTCGTGGATATGGTCCCGCGGATAATATGTGTTGCATGGCAAGGCCTGAAGTTGAGTCTGTCAGTCCGAATGGAGAAGATGAATGTTTAAATTCCGCGATATATGCGGTATTTAGTACAAAAATGGATTTGGATACTTTTGTTTATGAAGATGGCGGCGAAGATGTAAATAATGTTTATATCCGCTATGAAGGCTCGTCATGTCCAAGTGGTTACAATACTTACGGCTATACATCCGGATTTTTCAATAAAGGTTTTGCCGCAAATATAATAAATAAAATTAAGTCAATTTTTGGCGTTAAAGCGCGGGCGCAATCCGCGGGTGATTGTTTGTTGCCAATTTCAGATATTACACAAACCCAACAAAGTGACGGTACTTATAAAGTTGCCTTTAAATATTCTGACGCACTGGAAGCTGATAGTGTTTACACGATTTATATTAAAGGCGGTACCGTTGGTGATGATGATAAGGATGGAGTATTGTCTGTGAATGGTGTTGAAATGGATGGTGATTATTCTGTGAAATTTAAGACAGGTAGCAGTTTGTGCACATTGGATGTTGTTGAAGTGGAAGATACGAGCGAGGATAGTGTCGGCGTTTTCACGATGGAAGGTGAAGAACATGAATTCACGGCCACGCCGTATTCTTATCAAAATGGCACTAAAGACGAAATTCAATCATTGGAAGGTATATATGCTTGGCAATGGACGGAATGGAAAACAGATAATAAAGATGTTGTTGACAGTCTATCTGAGGATAATTCTTCTGATGTAGCTGAATCCGTTTATAGCGCCATGGGAGACAGTGGAGACGCAAATGTTGGTGCAACAGCTACTATCACCGACGATATACTTGGTGGCACTGTTGGTGATAATGTGAGCGGTTCAATGGCGGTTACGGCAATAATTTGCGAAAATACATGGCCTGATATAGAAGATTTTCCATTTATTGACGATCCGAGTGGTACGGTTGACGGAATTGAGAAAGGAGTCGGTTGGATGAATTTCTCAATGTATTATTGCCGTGATTATGGTGAGGATAATGATACTTCTGATGACTTGGGAGAACTATCTGTAACAGCTTCTAACTCCAATGGTCCATCAGGACTGATTAAAGAATATTTCTTTTCAGTTGAAGAGAATGGAGAGGATTCTGGAGATGTAATTGGGATAAGGATTTTTAAGAACGAAGACTATTTAAGTCCGTTATTATGGTATCAATCGCAGGGCTTTGGTGGGAATCCGGAAAGCACGGAAGTTGGTAATTTACCGGCGGTGCGCGATGGCCGCAGTGTTTATGTGGCAGTGCCAAATGAAAGCGGGGGCGTGTTGTATCCAAATATTTTCGTTATCTCGTACAACGAAGGCGCTTCTGAAGAGACAAAAAATATTTTTGAACAATTATTGGAAAATATTTCCTTTAATACCAATTTAGATGATACTAATTTGTGTCTTGACAGCGGATCTTATACGGACACTGTTTGTGACACCGATCTGGATTGCTCTTCTGGTGAAACTTGCGCGGACGAAGTTGGGAAAATACAGCGTGACATGCGGCGTTTATTGGACATGAAGACAATAGCTACGGTCATAGATGGTTATCAGGCTGATAATGATGGATATACGCCGGCACTTGAATCCGGAACTTATGTTGCTCCTATAAGTGCCAGTATGTGGCCGTCATGGTCTGATATTTTACCATCATTACTGGGTACCTCTATACCTTCCGATCCTATTAATGAATACTCTGATTGTTCCAGTGAGGATTATGATTTTGATTCTGATACATGCGTTGATCATACGCGTGGAGCTTATATGTGTCCGGAAGGTTCTTATATTTATCATTATCGCGCATTCGGTGAAGATGGTTATTATTTGACTTCTGAATTGGAATATAATGATGCGTCGTGGTATGCGGATATTGATGATGATACCTCTGATAATGAATATATTGTTGTTGGCGCCGGTAGCGGCGCTTCGGCAAAAGGATTTTCTTCAACACCGGCATTTTGTGATGGTTCTGTATATGGCGTTTCAACGACTTGTGGGGATGGTATTGTTGGCGGTTCTGAGGTATGTGAAATTGGCGATACTGATAGTGAATTGTGTGATTATGACGGTGATGGTGTTGCCGATGACGGCACAATTACAACTAAATGTAATTCTTCATGTTCAGGTTATGAAGAAGATAGTGATGCTGTGTGTTCACCTTTTGAATGCGGCAACGGTATCGTGGAAGATGGTGAGGAATGTGATGACGGATCGTTTAATGGTGAATACGGATACTGTGGTAGTGATTGCACTTATGATTCTTCCTTTTATTGTGGTGACGGAACTGTAGCGGGAAACGAAGTTTGCGATTGCGGTTCTGATACCGTGTCATATTATGATACCGGCTACGGCGGAGAAGAGTGTGTGGGGGTAAATGGAACATATGATTATACCGCCGCCGGAACATGTGCTTGGGATTGTTCAGGGCCGGCATCATATTGTGGCGATGGTGTTGTAGACAGTGGTGAAGAATGTGATGGTAATACCAATACTTGGTCTGGAAAATTATGCTTTAGTTTAAGTGTTTTGGGAGGAGGAGGATCTGCCGATCCATGTGAGAGCGACAGTGATTGCGATAGCGGTCAGTGCGGTGATCCTACAGGATATTTATCCGCTTTTGATGAGTGTCCAAAAACAACGGTATGTATTACCGCTGATGATGAAAATGATGTTGGTATTGCTTGTGAAAGCGATAGTGATTGTGGAGCCGTAAATGGCCAATGTTCAAATACGGAATATCAAACCACTCGCACGCGAACTTGCGCCGACGATTCTGCGTCAGGCGATATGTGTGAATGGGAACAAAATTCCTGGCGAAGCATTACTTGCAAAGCGCAGTTGGGAAATTGTGGAGATGGCGTAGTTGACGATGACGAAGAGTGTGATGATGGAAATAGTGATAACACCGATTCTTGTACAAATGAATGCACGCTTAATGTTTGCGGCGATGGTTATGTTTATGAGGGTGAGGAACAGTGCGATGAAGGTGAGCTAAATGGGGTGGCTTGTGACAGCGAATACGATTCAACTTGTACTTATTGTTCCGATACTTGTATAAAGGTAACAAATAGTGGTGATTATTGTGGCGATGGTGAAATTAATGGCGATGAATTGTGCGATGGTTCGCAGGTTCCTTATTATTATTACAATGTTGATTTGGGTATTAATGGCACTTGCGATAGTGAAGATGCGGGAGAAGTTTCTGTAGATGATGATGGTAATGAATATACTTGCACTCAAGTGGGTATATGTAATGGTGGTGATGAAAATGGTGAATACTGTACAGATTCTGATAAATGTGGAGGTTATGAGTGTGTCACGCCAGCTTGCGCAGACGATTGTAATTCTGTCTGCCCATTTTCTTACAGCTCTGATGCTATCATGATGAAGAGTAATTTGGTGTCTGCCAAACAAAAATCTTCAGTTACTTTATCTAGTTATTCGGAAACTTTAGGCAGCGCTTCGTTATCATATGGCAACTCGGCAACAATGTATTTGCCAGCGTGTACGGCCGCAACAGGTTTAACTGCCGATATTGAATTTAATTTTGATTCACCGACTCCATATGTCATCTTTTTGAGTGACTTATCCAGCTCAATGAACAATGAAATGGATAGTGGTAAAACAAGGTTGGAGGCTTTGCAAGAAGTATTGTCAGATTCAATAGAAACGCTATTCGATGAAGTACAAAATATTAAAATCGCTTTAGTTGGCATGACGTCATCTTCATATGGTGCCGAGGGTTATGAATCTGATACTTTGACCGAGGACGATGCGCAAGTAAGTGAGTTTACATCGTCCAGCGGAGAGGCTGATTTGTTAAGTGAGGTTGATAATTACGATAAAATTACCGGTGGCGGAACCTATACCATGTCTGGTTTGGAGGTGGCTCGAGATATGTTTACTTATATTTCCGATGACGATACGCGTAAAATAGCAGTATTATTAACAGATGGAAATTGGGATGATACTACCGCGTCCGATGGAGGTGATGCTATTCCTGAAGCAGAAAAAAATCCGGCTTTTTCAGCTTGTAAATTAAAAGAAGCCGGAGTGGAGGTTTTTACAATAATTTTAGGCAGGGACGGTAGTACAACTATTAGTTCTGATATGAGTGATTGTGAACAATTTGAAGGATATGATTCTTACGAGGATTATTACGAAGATTATTATGCTTCATTAGCGGAAGAGGCGTGTGGAAATGGCGTAGTAGACAGTGATTATGGTGAAGAGTGTGATGATGGAAATAGTGATAACACCGATTCTTGTACAAATGATTGTAAATTAGCCGTATGTGGTGATGGTTATGTTCAGCCAAGCAATGATGAAGAATGTGATGACGCAGGGGAGAGTGCTACGTGTGATAGTGATTGCACTGCCGTAGAATGTGGTGATGAAACCACAAATACAACTGCGGGCGAAGATTGCGATCCTCCAGGGTCTGCGGTATCTACTGATTTGATATGTGATTCTGATTGTACTGTGACAACATCATCTGATTTTGGCGGCACAACAGATGATACTTCTTCTGAAACATTGTCGCCCGGCGCTTATAATCCTTGGATTTTGAAATATAAGAATGCGTTATTAGATTTCGAGAATAAAATTTTTGCAACATTAAGTGGTTTGAAACAAGTATGGGCGGCAGATTGTAATGATGGTCCTGATGAATTGTCATTAATAGAGCAAGCTGCTTGTTGGTCAAGTGGCAATCCAGATAGCGAGAATGGTGTTGATTATGCGTATAACAGCAAAGATGAAGATGATTTAGCTGCTGCTTATGAACAAATTGTAGAAACATTGGTGGGGGCAACAATTACTTATGTTGTTGATGGAGAGACTGTAGTAGCACCCATATCTGAAGGGTATAATGTAAATTTGCCATGGCCCGAGGGATTTGAGTGTGATGGGGAAAATGAAACTGAAATTCCGTTCAGGGTTTCATTTGAAGGCGACGGTACGATAGAAATTAGTGACGTTAAATTTAAATATTGTGAGCCGTAATTATGATTTATATTAACGATGAAGAGTTTTATGAAGTGCTTGGTCCAGAAAGTGTAAAGCAAGATCCTGAAAAAAATCCAAAAATACAAAGAAATATTAAAGCTATCCTTGTTGGTATAGCGGCGCTTATATTATTTATAATAGGCTTAATTGCGGCGATTAAATATATCGCTCAAACATCGCAAAATAAAAAAGCGGTTAATGAGGAAAGAAATGTTTTAATTGCCAGAATTGAGGATAAGATTGCAAAATGCGGCGACGATGAAAAAGACTATTGCCGTAATAAATATTGGAATGATGCGGCGATAGAAAAAAATGAGCCTGATTTTTGTTCGTTTATGACAGATGATAAATGGCGTTCATCTTGTATCAAACAAATCGCTATGAATATGTCAGATGTTAAAGTTTGTAATGAATTGTCTGTTGATAAAAATGAATGTAAAGATGCTGTTTATTTACAGCAAATTTCTGAAAATTACGATTTTTCCATCTGCGATAATATAAAAGATGAAACTAACAAAGAGTCGTGCATAAATTATATAGCGAAGAAATTGGCTGAGGAAGGTGAATGCCCGGATAGCGGTATTGGGTCTGGTGAATGTGCTAATTATTTAAAGTTGGAAAATGCGATTCAAGATGGTGATTGTTTGCGTTTTTCTGTCAGTTCGCCTGAATATGAAGCGTGTATGGATACTTTATCAGATGCTGATACAGACGGTGACGGTATTTCAGATTTGGATGAAATCAAAAAATATAATACTGATCCTCGCAATAAAGATACAGATGGTGATGGTTATGAAGACGGTATAGAAATAAGGTATGGATTTGATCCCCTGCAATAAATCAATTTATGAGTTATAATTAAAATACTATGTTTGACGATCAAGATAAGAATACTTCAACGGGCGGCGCATCAGCGGCAAATAAACCAGTGGAAGATATTTTTGCTGGTACTGATTCGGAAACCCCGCAAAATTTACCCGTTGCGCCAAAAGTTTCCAACTCTGCAACCGCAAGTCAGAGGGGTGATCAAGATAACGGACGGGTTGAGGATATTTTTGCTACTTCTAATGCATCAAATTCTCCTAATGTCACTACACCTCGGCAATCCGTGAGTTCTGCTACTCAGAACGCTCCTGCTATGGCGCCGACAGTGCCAGCTGACATTCCTGATAAATTAAAAAAGCGAAGTGGTATTGGTAAAATTTTAGCTATCATTATAGCCGGCTTGTTGATAATTATTTTATCGGGATTTCTTGCTTATAAATTGATAATGGATATACCTACAAATAATAATTCTGTAAGCGATGCTGAGGAGACTGTGAATTCCGATGTTAACACTAATGACGAGCAAGAAGATGTGAAGACAAACACAAAAACAAAAAAAACAGATAAAGCAACAAAGAATACGACAACAAAACAGAATGATGATTTATCAATAATAGATAGTGATGGCGACGGATTGACTGATGAGGAAGAATTGCAGGCGGGTACAGATCCTAAGGATATTGATACTGATAATGATGGTTTGGGAGATAGAGAAGAGGTGCAAGTATATGATACAGATCCTTTAAATGCTGATACTGATGACGATGGGTATTTAGATGGCCAAGAAGTTTCAGCCGGTTATAATCCAAATGGTTCCGGAAAATTATTAGAACTACCATTAAAATAAATGATAAATCATGTTTGGCTTTAAAAAACAAAACAAGCAAGATAGAGATAAATCTACCGCAAAAGCGTCAAAAGTTGATTTAGATGATGTGGTTATTAAAGTCATGCCGCATGATTTTGCCAATAAAGAACCTATTGTTGAAAGTAAGGTTCAACATCCGGCAAAGCCAACTCCAAAAGCGGCAACGCAATTGCCGGTAAAGGCTGCATCTGTTAAAGCGGTTAACGCTGATGTAAAGAAAAAACGCAAAAAAATATTGGCACCCGCTGTATTGGCCGTTGGATTGATTATATTAACCGGCACGGGAGTAGCGGCTTGGTTTCTGTTAGGAGGACAAGGCAATAATTCTGAAGTGGAGCCTGTTAATATAGATAAAATGATTAGCGATGTTAATCAAATTCAAAATGAACAAAAAGTTACAGAAAATAAATTTGAAAACCCGCAACCGGGCACAGATACTGATAGTGATGGTTTAACTGATGTTGAAGAAAAATTATACGGCACCAAAGTGCGCAACCCCGATACTGATGGTGACACTTTTTTGGATGGCAACGAAGTGTTTCACAGATATAGTCCGCTCGGTGAAGCGCCTGCGACTTTGCTGGATACCGGTGCTGTAACCGTCTTTACTTCTCCTGATCAAACCTTTAATTTTACTTATCCGATTTCTTGGTCGGTAGATTATCAGACAAATGATAATGGCGATGTTGATATAATTACTATCCAAACAGATAGTAAAGCCGTATTTAGTTTAGAAGTGGTTGCACTCGGCGATGGACAAGATTTTGAAGCTTGGTATGAAGATTCGGGCGATCCGAAATTATTATTTACCGGCTTAAAGAAAACTTTAACAAAAGAAGGTTATTTGGCCTATATTGGTCGAGATGACAGGGTGGAATATTTGTTAGTAGATGGTAAAATCTATATTTTTAAATATGACTTGAACACAGAAAATAGTATTGAAT
>CAZMZN010000002.1:4946-5560 GCA_964570945.1 uncultured Gammaproteobacteria bacterium | reverse complement strand
GTTTTAAGGTTAATCAATGATTACTTTAGATGCTGATCAAGGGCTTTTATCTGTTGAAAATAGACTCAGAAAGGCTCAGTTGAAAAAAATAATTGATGCTATTAACGATATTACCGATTTAAATGGGGTGATAACGCTTTCTTTTATTACTGATGGTGAAATTCAGCGTTTGAATAGAATGTACAGAAAAAAAGATTCTGTTACCGATGTATTGTCTTTTAGTTACGCGCATCAAAAGCCAAAGGAAGGAGAATTATTGGGAGAAGTGGTAATTTCTTTCGAGCAAGCAAAAAGGCAAGCCGAAGATATTGAATTGGAGTTATTGGATTTGATTATACATGGGATACTTCATGTTCTTGGATATGACCATGAAACACCGGCTGATGCGGCGATTATGTTGCCTTTGCAGGATAAAATACTGTCTTATGTTCTCAATTCAACAATTTTATAAGAGTGTAAAATACGCTTTGCGGGGATTGAACTATGTTTTTAATCACGAACATAGTTTTCGTGTTCAATTATTTATAGCATTGTGCACAATTTTTGCTATGATGTATTTTCCTCTATTGGCATGGAAGCGAATTATACTTTTATTATTAATTGCCGCAGTTTTG
>CAZMZN010000002.1:0-4936 GCA_964570945.1 uncultured Gammaproteobacteria bacterium | reverse complement strand
TATCAGATGGTTTAAAACCAAGACTGCATCCTTTAGTAAAAGAAATAAAAGATATTATGGCCGGTGCTGTTTTGATTACTGCAATCGTGGCTGCTTTGATAGGCTTGATTATTTTTTGGCCATATATAGAGGCGATTTTTATTTTGTAAAATCAATAATTTTGCTATATAATAAAACAGGTATAAGTTTGTTTTGGGGTTTTATTTTTTTACTATGTCAGAAGAAGTAATAACAGGTTTAGATGTCGGTTCAGCAAAAATAAGGGTAGTTGTCGGTCAAAATATTGTTGATGAAAATGGCAAACCGAATCTACACATTATGGGCGCGGTTGAAGTTCCTTCCGAAGGGATTCATAAGGGTGCAGTATCTAGTATGGAAGATGCTGTTTCTTCTATTTCCAAGGCTTTGGAAAGAGCGGAAAGAATGACCGGTATGCCAATTAATAGCGCATGGATTTCTATTGCGGGTCATAATATTTTTGTTCAAGAAAGTCAGGGGGTTGTTGGAGTATCGCGTCCAGATGGAGAAATTAAAGAAGAAGATGTGGAAAGGGCTATTGATGCGGCAAGAACTGTAGCTACGCCGATGAATTATGAAATTCTCCATGTAATCCCAAAAAGCTTTGTTGTTGACGGGCAAAAAGGAATAAAAGATCCGGTCGGTATGAATGGAATAAGATTAGAAGTGGAAGCAATGATCATACAAACATTATCTTCCCAAGAAAAGAATTTAACAAGAAGTGTTCATAGGACGGGATTGGAGATAGATGATTTGGTATTTACGCCTTTAGCAACAGCTGAAGCTGTTCTTACTCAAAAACAAAAAGAGTTAGGTGTTTGCGTGGTTGATATAGGCGCATCTACTACAACGATGGTTGTTTATGAAGAAGGTGATTTATTGCATACCGCGGTATTGCCCTTGGGAGGCGAGCATATTACCAGTGATATTGCTATTGGTTTAAGAACTTCTTTGGATGTGGCAGAGAAAATTAAATTGCAATATGGTATTGCGACAACAACGGCTGTACAACGTGGAGAAAAGTTTAATTTGGCTGATTTTGGCGCACCCGAAGAAGAAGAAGTGAAGGTAAAATTCATAGCTGAAATTATAGAAGCGCGTCTTGAAGAAATTTTCGAAGCTGTAGATTTAGAATTAAAAAAAGTTGATCGTTCTGGAATGTTGCCGGTCGGTGTTGTTTTAGCGGGTGAAACTGCTAATATGCCGGCTATTACCGATTTGGCAAAAAAGGTGTTGAAATTGCCGGTTGCTTTGGGCAAACCCGTTGCGGTTAAAAGTGTTATTGACGAAGTTAAAGATCCTGCGTATGCAACTGCTGTTGGCTTGGTTGTATGGGGTTTTGGTATTGTTACTTCTGAAGAGAAGAAATTTAAGATTTTTCAATTTAAAGGAGTGGATCAAGTTGCGGATAAATTACGGCAATGGATGAAAAATATTATCCCATAATTTTATACACAGTTTTGTTTTGACAGGTTGTACTCATATGATAAGTTGTGAGTACAATTTTGTTTTAAGTTAGCCTTTTTTGAACAATTATATTGTTCAATAAGCATAAAGATAAATAAAAAATTTATACATTCATATGGCAGAAGTAAAACCAGAAGTAGAAACTTTTGCAAAAATAAAGGTTTTTGGTGTTGGCGGAGGCGGAGGGTCGGCATTGATACGAATGATAAAAGAAAAATTACGTGGTGTTGATTTTGTTGCGGTTAATACCGATGTTCAGGCCTTGCATCAAAATTTGGCTAAAACCAAAATCGCAATAGGCAAAACAGTAACGCGCGGTTTGGGGGCTGGTATGAATCCGGATTTGGGTAAACGAGCAGCAGAAGAGAGTGCAAATGACATTAGAAACGCCGTGCAGAATACGGATATGGTATTTTTAACCGCTGGTTTGGGTGGTGGTACAGGAAGTGGAGCTTTGCCGGAAATTGCAAAAATCGCCAGAGAAGCAGGAGCTTTGACGGTAGCTGTCGTGACAAAACCATTTTCTTTTGAAGGCGCTCAGCGTAAGCGTATTGCCGACGATGCTTATGAAGAGTTGGCAAATCATGTTGATACCGTGATTACAATTCCCAATGATAGAGTTTTGCAAATAATAGATAAAAAAACTTCTTTATTGGAAGCTTTTGAAATAATAGACGATGTATTAAGGCAAGGTGTGCAAGGTATTTCAGAGATTATTACTTTGCCAGGACTTATTAATGTTGATTTTGCTGATGTAAAAGCGATTATGCAAAATGCAGGATCTGCTTTAATGGGCATAGGACATGCATCAGGAGAAAATAGAGCGGTAGAAGCAGCGAAGATGGCGATCGCAAGTCCTTTGTTAGAGCTATCTATAGATGGCGCCAAGGGTATACTTTTTACAGTGACAGGAAGTCCTGATTTATCAATGTATGAAGTTGCCGAAGCTGCAAAAGTAATCACCGGTTCGGCAGATGATGACGCTAAGGTGATTTTCGGTGCAAACATAGATGAATCTTTACAAGATGAAGTGAGGATTACGGTTGTAGCGACTGGTTTTGATAATAGGAATACTCGTACGGCACCAACATTAGCAGGAGATGTAACGATTAATCCGCAAGGTAGCTGGAGGCCAAATGCAACACCGGTACGCACTACCTCTTCAGACGCTGTAAGTTCTCACTCAGTCGGTAAAGAAAAGAAAGAAAATAATATTTTTGAACAAAAGCGAATTTCAAATACGCCGATTCAATCAAAATCAGTTACTGAAAAACCGGTTTCTGCCAATGGAATGGATAACCAGCAAGGGCATGATGATCAAGAAGATGATTTAGGTATTCCCGCTTTTATTAGAAGAAAAATGATGTAAAATAAAACCATGAAATGCCCTGTTTGTAATTATAAATCAACCAGAGTGGTTGATTCTCGCTTATCGGCCGACGGAATGAGTGTTAGAAGAAGGCGCGAATGTGAGCGTGTTCGTTGCGGGTATCGCTTTTCCACTGTTGAAGAAGTGGAAATGTTGGGTATTACCGTTGTTAAGCGTGATGGGCGCAAAGAGGGGTACAGGCGTGATAAAATGATCGAAAGTTTAAAAAAAGCGCTGGAAAAAAGGCAATATACTGAATCTCAATTTCATAAGCTTGTTCAAAGAATTGAACGCGATATTCAAAAAAAGAGATCCGGCGAGGTTACCAGCTTGGCTTTGGGTGAAATTTTAATGAAGTATTTAAAAAGATTTGACAAGGTAGCTTATATTAGATTTGCTTCTGTATATTATTCTTTTGAAGATATTGAAAAATTTGAGGAAGAATTAAAAAAATTATCAAAAAGAAAAAAGAAAATTTAATTTTTTCATGCGCCCAATATGGTATAATTATTACTATAAGACATAGGCGTATTTTTTTATGCGACAACGCAGGACAAAGATAGTGGCGACTATTGGCCCGGCTAGCGCCAAGGTATCAACTTTGGTGAAAATGGCTAGAGCCGGTATGGATATAGCAAGATTAAATTTTTCTCATGGCGATCATGATAGTCATAAAGAATTAATAACAAATATTAGATTAGCGGCGCAAAAGTCGGGAAAACCCATCGCTATTTTACAGGATTTACAAGGTCCGAAGATAAGGTTGGGAGTATTACCTGAAAAAGGTGTAAAAATTTACAAAGGTCAATTATTTGAATTAAGAACAGGAAAATTGGATTACAAAAATGAAGGGGCGTTGCCGGTTACTTATGATAATTTGCATAAAGATGTAAAAAAAGGAGAGCATATTGTTTTGGCTGACGGATTAATTACCGGACGAATAGAAAAAGTGCGCGGTCGTTCAATATATATAAAAGTTTTGTATGACGGAGTATTATTTTCTCATCAAAGTTTAATATTTCCCGATTCAAATATTAAATTAGAATCATTTACCGAGAAAGACAGAGAAGATTTGTTATTTGGCCTTAAATCTGAAGTTGATTGGATCGCTTTATCATTTGTTAATGGAGCGGAGGTTATAAAAAAAGTAAAAAGAACAATTTCACGGATTGTGGCTGGACATAATTTATACAAAAACGCTCCAAGGATAATCGCAAAAATTGAAAGACGAGCGGCTCTTGAAAATTTCGATGAAATTTTAGAAGCGGCCGACGCGATTATGGTGGCAAGAGGTGATTTAGGTGTTTCAGTTCCTTTGGAAGAAGTTCCGATTATTCAAAAAGAAATTATTGAAAAATGCCGTTTGGCGGGAAAGCCTGTTATTGTGGCAACGCAAATGTTGGAATCAATGATTAATAATCCTCAGGCGACCAGAGCGGAAATATCAGATGTGGCGAATGCGGTTATAGATCATGCTGACGCTGTTATGTTGTCAGCGGAAACGGCGACGGGAGAATATCCGTATTTAAGTGTTCAAACGATGTCGGCCGTTATTGAAGAAACTGAACAGTCTCGTTTTGATGATATAGTGTTTTATAAAATTCACGAAAAATTATCTGTTATAGCTCATTTGTCCAGATCTTTGCATATGATGGCTGAAGATGAACAAATACAAGCGATTGTCGTCGGGGCTGATAATTTGGATATTTTAGGGGCGGTAACTATGTTTCGGCCCACTGTTCCTATTATAGTTGCCTGTAAAAACAATTTTGAAAAAAGGCGAGTAATATTGTATGCGGGGGCGCAAGGAGTGATTATACAACCAGGATCTTCAGCTACTTTTGTACACCGTATGGAACAAAAATTAAAAAAACACAAAATATTCAGTAAAACTGGAAAAGCGGCTTATATATTGGCATCGCCGCGCAATCAAGAGATTAAATTGATGATACGATAATATCCTTGGCTATCTTTATTAATTAAGATATAATTTGTTTAATATGAAATTATTGCTTAGATGGTTAATTAATGCATTGGCTTTACTGGCGGTAACCGAAGTTGTTGATGGATTTTTTATTGATA
>CAZMZN010000001.1:15381-25799 GCA_964570945.1 uncultured Gammaproteobacteria bacterium | reverse complement strand
CGCTTGGGCAGTGTTCACCCAAGGTTCGCCGCCGAGCTTCATCAAGCTGGGCAGCCAGGACGGCTTGCACCATCCTGCGGACAGCGATATCGGCGCTCAAGATGCACCGTACAGCCGACAACTGCCGCCGCTCGTCTTCGCTAAGCGGCACATTCAACAGTGCTGCCGGCATGGCGGTGCTAATCATTTTCTCCTCGCTATTCTGGCGAGGGCTACGAATTGAAAAACCAAAACTTCCGGGCTTCATTCAGCCTTCCTGTGTTTTTGCCCTTGCGGACCGAGGTTGCGCGCCATAAGCCGACGCGCGGGCCGCTACCCCCCGTGGGTAGACGAAAAAAATCTAGCAAAATTAATAAAATCGGTCAATATAAAATTTTAACAAAGCGTAATGAGTATTGTTTTTTTATTGCCAGTAAAGGCCCAAAGCTTTTTTTATTTGATTTAATTTTGCTTCAGCTTGCGGCCGGGCGCTGTTAGCCCCGTTTTTTAAAATCCTTTCCAGTTCAGCTTTATCAGCCAGATAATCATTGATTTTTTCTTTGATTGGTTTTAGGTATTCTATTAAAGCGTCGGCCAAGTTTTCTTTTAGTACTTTCATGCCACTTGTTTCATATTCATTTGCCAATTCTTCTATTGATTTGCCGCTCACAAGGGAAAAAATAGTTAATAAATTATGCAATCCGCGCCTGTTATTATCTGTTGTAATAATGCGTTCGGAATCTGTAACCGCGGACATTATTTTTTTTCTGATTAAAGCGGGCTCATCGGTGAGTAAGATATAACTTTTTGCTGCCGGATCGCTTTTGCTCATTTTTTTCTCAGGATTGGAAAGTGATAATATGCGTGCGCTGTTGTTATTGATTATAGGTTCGGGAATTGTGAAGATTTCACCAAAGCGATTGTTAAAACGAATTGCCAAATTGCGTGTCAATTCAAGATGTTGTTTTTGGTCTTCACCAACCGGTACTTTTTCCGCGTCATACAGCAGAATGTCGGCCGCCATTAACATTGGATAAGTAAATAATCCAACTGAAACGGCTTTTGTATTGTTTTGCGACTTATCTTTAAATTGTGTCATTCTTTGCGCTTCACCCATGTAGGCTATCGTTTGCATTATCCAACCTAATTCTGTATGAGCGGATATTGCCGATTGTTGGAATAAAATTGTTTTTTTGGGATCTAAGCCGCAAGCTAAATAGGAAGCAGCGGCAAATAAAATATTGTTGTATAAATCGTGTGGATTTTGGGGAACTGTAATGGCATGGTAATCAACTATCATCATTATCAATTCCTCTTTGTCTTGATATTGTAAAGCCGGTAGCAAGGCGCCAAATAAATTACCTATATGCAGATTGTTAGTCGGTTGTATTCCGGTGATAATTTTCATATGATGCTATTATAACAAAAACGCCGCTGAAACAGTATTTCAGCGGCGTTTTTTAGACTTCTATTATCACGGGTAGTATCATGGGTCGGCGTTCTGTTTTTTTGAATAAGAATTTACCCAATTCATCTCTTATTCTTTGCCTTATGAAGTCAACATCAATAGCGGATTTTGCATCATTATTAGTAGCTACTTTAACAATCAGTTTGCGCGCGTCGTCTATTAATTTTTTATTTTCTTTCATATGAACAAAACCGCGGCTGATAATATCAGGATCAGTAACGATTTTACCAAAACGGTCAACCTGCACAATAGCGACAACCATACCATCGGCGGCTAAAACTTTTCTGTCTCGCAGGACAACTTGAGAAACATCGCCTACGCCCAAGCCGTCAACAAACACATAATCTGTTGGTACTTTTTCGTCTGTCATACGCGCTTGTCCCTCGCCGTTTTTATCTTGCCATAATTCGATAACCTGGCCGTTATCTGCGACAAAAACATTGTCTTCGGTCCAGCCCATGGAATAGGCAACTTCCGCATTTTCTCGCAGAAGGAAATGGTTTCCTTCAATAGGCATGTAATATTTTGGCTTAAAAAGGGTTAACATCAATTTTATATCTTCTTTCTTTGCATGTCCTCCGGCATGGACATCCATTATATCTTTATGGATAACTTTAGCGCGCTTGCGATAAAGGGTATCTTTTAATCTTTGTACTGACGATTCGTTTCCGGGAACTATTGAACTTGAAAAAATTACTGTATCGTTTGGCTCTATCTTGATAAAGCGATGTTCGTCATTGGCAATTCGGCTTAAAGCCGCTCTTTTTTCACCTTGAGCACCTGTGCAAATTATAGTTACCTTTTCATTAGGATATTTATTTACTTGCTCGACGGTAATCAAGGTTTTGTCTGAAATATGAATAAATCCGAGTGCGCGCGCTATCTCAACATTGGTTTTCATGGAATAGCCGTCTAGCGCCACTTTTCGGCCCAGTTTTTCGGATATCTCCACCACTTGTTTTACACGGGAAAGTAGAGAGGCAAAAGTACCTACGATTACTCGACCCGGTGCGCGACTGATTATATTGTATAATTCTTCGCCGATCACTTTTTCTGACAATTGATGCCCTTCGTGGCTGGCATTTGTGGAATCACCCATTAATAACAGTACCCCTTGCTCTCCCAATCGGGCAATTTTATGAAAATCGGCTGGTTTTGTGCCTACCGGATGATAGTCGAATTTCCAGTCGCCGGTATGGCAAATAATACCAGCCGGAGTTTCAATAACTATACCGGCAGAATCGGGTATATTGTGATTTATATGAAAGAAATGCACTTTAAAAACTCCCAATTGTAAAACACTATCTATTGTAATGTCTTTTACATTTATTTTCGGAGTATTAAAGTCTTCTTGCCGTTTTTTGATAATGCCGGCCGCTATGGGCAGGGCATATACCGGCGGATTGCCAATGTTTGGCACGGTATGAGGAATGGCGCCGATGTGATCATAGTGTCCGTGAGTGATAATAACCCCGCGCACATTCTTTTCTTTTCCTTTTAAATAACTCATGTTGGGAATTATATAATCAACTCCGGGCATGTCTTCTTCAGGGAATTCAAGTCCCATGTCGATTAAAATAATATCGTTTTTGTATTCGATCAAAGTGCAATTGCGACCCACTTCTTCTAAGCCGCCAAGTACAATTACTCGTACGGTGTCTCCGGTTGGGGTTTTAAATATTTTTTTGTGTTTAATTGGTGTAGTTTGTGCGCGCTTTGCGTTATTATTTTTCGATCGCGAAGCGCGTTTTATGCGGCGCACATTACGGTGCGCCGTTGTTCGTATTTTTTTAACCATAATCAAATAAAGGCGCAAACAAAAAAGTTTGCTGAATTAATTTTTTTAATTTTTACGCGTTGTGAAACAATCAAATCGCTTTCAGAAATTGAAAAAGATATGGCTGTTTAAAACGCGTTTATATACAAGTCAAAATAAATTAACACGATTTACTAAGGTTTAATTTTAGCACAATTATGATAATTTGTCAAAATGTTTTATGTTTCTAGCTTAATTAAAGTTGAATATCGTTTTTGTTTTAATAAACCAATCGGTAATCAAATTAAACCTATCTGCGGGCATTGTTATGTATTTCATTTCCGCGCCTTTTATATTGGCAGAAATTGCGTAAGGATATTTTGATTGGTATAAAAATATTGCCGGTATTTCTTCCTGGACGATTTCTTCCAATTGTTGATAATAAAGAGCTTTTTCATTTTTATCATTGGTGATTCTTGCTTTGTCAATGTAATCATCAGCATCGTCGTTGCTGAAATTGGCCAAATTTAAACCTGGATATTTTATTTGTGACGAATGCCAAAAAGGGTAAGGATCAGGTTCTGTGCCGTATAATTCGTCGGCTAAAATAATTTCGTAATCTTTGTTTTTTAATGCGTCCGGCAGTTGTGAATTGTTAATTGTCTTGATGTTTGTTTTAATGCCAATTGATTCCCATTGTTCTTTGATTGTTTGAGCGACAGTTTGTAATTCTTGAGAATTTAGTGTGGTAATAGTCATCGTGAGTATTTCTTCGTCTTTTGTGAAGAATTGATTCTCATTACTTTGATCTTCTTGAAGTTTAGACCAGCCCGCCTCTTCAAGAAGTTGTTTGGCCTTTTCCGGATTATATCTGTCGTTTGTAGCTCGGGAACTGTCATAACCCGGCATGCCGTCAATCAAAAAACTGTTAGCTATTGTAGCTGCGTTGTTTAGGGATTGTATAATGGCGTTTTTGTCAGTGGCGGCCAACAGCGCTTGTTTGACTTGTTTATTTGATAATGCGTCATTATTTTTTTCATTAAAGAACAGGGCGCCATATTGCATTAAAGAAGGATATAGAATTTGAATGGCACTATCTTTTGAAAAAACGGTGATTTCAGTGTTAGGTAAATAGCTTAAACCTTCAATATTGTGATTTTTTAGGGCATTAATACCACTTTTGATATCAGGATAGAATTTGAAGTGCAAAGTTTCTATATAGGGTGCGCCGTTATAATAATTGGGATTTCTGATTAAATCATAACTGCGAATGTTGCCGTTGGAGTCCTGAACAAATTTTTTAAACATATATGGACCAGAGCCAATTGGTTTTTTGTTCAGAGTGGTTAGAGTTGCGTTCATCGGGGAAACTTCTTGCCACAAATGCGACGGGAGAATGCCTATTGTAAGCAGGGCGGGAAATGATGCTAAAGGTTTTTGCAGAGTAAAATTAACAGTTTTGTCATCAACTTGTTCAACTTCAACATTAGCAAAACTGGCTGCAAACGGACTGTTATAATCGGGGTTTTTAATAGCACTGATTGTGAATATTATATCGTCTGCCATTACTTGTTCTCCGTCGTGCCAGCGAGCATTATCGCGAATGGTAAAGGTGTATGTTTTTCCATCGTCTGAAATTGTATATGATTTTGCCAGATCGTTTACCAGCTCGCCATTATTATCGTATTTCATTAAACCGCTATAAATCAATCTGGTCAGATCATTGTCAGTGTCGTTGGATAATGAATACAATGGATTTATTAGTTGAGGTGTTCCTATTAACCCTTCCGTATATTCACCGCCTACCGCCGGGACTGTGGTTTTGTAATTTCCAAGTAAATGCCACATTAGCGCGCCGCCTGAAAATAAAACAATCAAAAGCGCTGCGGCAGCTAATTTTTTTTCGTTTTTGTTTAATAGTTTTGGAAAGTATTTTAATTGTGCGCCCGTTGGCAAGCTGTTGTTTTTACGAACATTAACAACTTGCCGGATAGCAAGAGTCGGTTCGGCTTTTTTTGCGCCTTGTTTATTCTTTAAAGAGTAAATTGCGTTTTTCAAGCGCAAAACTATCGCGGTTTTAATTTGTTGGAATTTATTTTTCATTAGAATAAAACGTTAGCTAGCGCTACGCCGAAAAATAATATCGCTAAAACAATTGTGGTGATATATAATTTTTTTTCCGCTCCTCGTTTGGTTCTGTAAACGCCACCTTCACCACCAAAAACACCGCCTAAACCAGCGCCCTGGTTTTGTATAAGAACGGCTGCTGTTAAAAGAATTGCTAAAATCAGCTGAATTATATCAAGTATATTTGACATCATAACGGAGGAATCCTAGCAGGATAGTGTTTTTTAGTCAATTTTATTATAGCATATTTTCCGAAATTTTCAGGTAAGTGTGATATTATAAATATGTATGTTAAAAAGAGTTGTTTTTGCTATTTTTTTGTTGATCGCCGTGCTTTTTTTATTGCCACAACAAAGTTTTGCCGATGCTTGTGAATGTTTTTGCACCTCGTCTACGGGTGCTGTGTCAAAAGGAGGTGTATCGAGCGACACGGCTTGTCAAGAAATTTGCGATGTAAATTATTTGGGCTGCTTTGAGAGCGAAGATGATCCTGGTTATCCGGATAATAATCCTTTTTGTTATACGCAATACGAATGTGAACATGACATGGTGAAGATTGACGGTGCGGAAGAGCCATCTGTTTGGGGAGGGCAAGCAAATAATTGTCCCAACGGGCAAGGTTATTGTTATGCGCCTATGAGTGATATTGAATTGGCAGTCGCTTTGTTAAATCCCGGTGATCCCGATAATAAAGTCAGTAAAATAGATACATTGCCCGAATATATTAATGTTATTTATAACTTGTCTATACCGGTCGGGGCTTTGTTGGCGATTGTTATGATTATGATTGGCGGTTTGCAATATATGTTGGCGCGCGGTGATAGCGGAAAAATCACAAATGCCAAGAAAAGAATTTCCAATGCTGTTATAGGTTTGGTTTTGTTATTGTTTGCGTTTACGATTGCGAATTTTATGGATCCGCGTTTTGTTGAGTTGCAAACTTTGCAATTGCCAAAAATTAGAACGGTGACATATTTGGATCCAAATTCCAGTTGCGAAGCTTTGGAAGAAGCGGGTTATACAGTGGAATTAAAAATAACTAGCGGCAATTCTAAAGAAGAATGCGGCAATCAAGGGACTGTTACGGCGGTGCCGGATGAACAAAGTCAAGATAGTACATGGGAAGTGGGTGATACTTGCCCGTACCTTTCTTGTTCTGATGACATGGAGACATGTGTAAGGACGGCGTCGGAGAATCAATGTGTTCGTTGCGGTGAAGCGGTTGATGTTGATGATTTTACCCCCGGTAAATCCACATGTTCCAATTTAACTCATCAAAAAACTAGCAAAGATAAAGATAATGAGTTTTTTTATTGTGAATATTATGACGCCGGAGCGACGGAAGTGAGTAGAAACAGTTGTGTTGAGTTGGTTTATCCAGGTGGTAATTTCGGAAATAATGATTCCCTGGATTGCGATGCTTTAGCAAAAGATTTTGGAGCCAGTTGCCGAGCTTATGATGAAGTTTGGGGTACAGCGGAAAATGTATTGGATAATGAATTGGATGATTTGCAAGGTGCTGATAATGATTATCCTTTACTTGATAAAGTATGCAGTAACGATCCATGCGGTTTTGCGCCTCCTGGGCAAAGTTGTGTTGTGATGAATCCTGAAACCGATGATAACTTGGAAGGTTGGTGTGAAGGGGGTAGCGGTATATTTTTTGAAGTTATTTTAGGGTATTTAGATTGCGAAGATTGGATTCAAAGAGTTGACTGTGTAAATTCCAATTATTTGCAAACTTTATATGATGCAGAGGAAGGTAAAGAAGTTGACGATCCGGTATGTCAGGATAAAGACGGTAATGTAATAGATTGCATGACGGGTATTTAGAACCCTTGTTAAAAACCTGATTTGATGGTATTATCGTCGCCGCTAAAACAATAATTTTTTGCTTGTGAACGACAATAAAATTATCATTCGCGGCGCTAAAATTCATAATTTAAAAAATATTGATTTAGATATTCCCAAGAATAAACTGGTTGTTTTTACCGGTTTATCCGGTTCTGGAAAATCTTCACTCGCTTTTGACACGATTTACGCGGAAGGACAAAGAAGATATATGGAATCGTTGTCAGGTTATGCCCGTCAATTCTTGGAGATGCAGGATAAGCCCGATGTAGATGAGATCAGTGGATTGTCGCCAACGATTGCTATTAATCAGAAAACTTCATCCCATAATCCGCGTTCAACTGTTGGTACTATTAGTGAAATATATGATTATTTGCGAGTTTTGTACGCGCGAGTTGCAAAACCTTATCATCCAGAAACGGGCAAGGTTATTTTACCCTTAACATTTTCTGATTTAGAGGGAAAAATTATTGATGCGGTGAAAAAAAGCGATGTTTTATTATTTGCGCCAATGGTGGAAGATAAAAAAGGTGATTTTAACGGAGTGTTGCAGGCGGCTAAAAATGCCGAGTTTTCCCAGGTGCGTTATGATGGTGTGATTTTGGATGTAGATGAAGCGATTGCGTTAAAGAAACAAAAAAATAAAAAGCATTCAATAGAAATTTTAGTTGAAAAAATAGAGCAAGACAAAAATATTTCACAGGAAAAGATAAAAACCGTTTTAAATCGCGCATTGGATTTGGGTAATGGGGAGCTGATTTTGTATAAAGATAGAAATGGTGAAGATGAAAAAATTGTACTTGGCTATGAGCTGCCAAACGGTTTTCGTATCGCCGATATCGAGCCTCGTTTCTTTTCTTTTAATTCGCCTCAAGGTGCATGTTCATCTTGTACCGGTTTGGGAGTTAAGCTGGTTTTCGAGCCGGAATTTGTCATACCAAATAAAAAATTAACCATTGAACAAGGGGCGGTAAAGCCTTGGAATAGAATCGCCGGAAATCAGAAAGGGTACATGGAAGTTTTACGCACCGTGGCTAAGAAAAAGAAAATAGATTTGAATAAACCAATTGAAAAATTATCTGCTAAACAATATAAAATTTTATTATACGGCACCGGTGAAGAACAATACAGTTTTAATGGCAAAATTTTTATCTTCCCGGGTATTATAGGTTTATTGGAGGCTAAATATCGTGAAACAAGTAGCGATTATGTGCGCAAAGAGCTTGAAAGTTATATGCGCTCTATGGTTTGTCCATCTTGTAGCGGAGTAAGATTGCGTGAAGAAGCTCTTTTATTTAAATTGGCGGATAAATCTATTGCCGATCTTGTAAAAATGTCATTGGAAGAAATAGTGTTTTTTTTCAAAGAAGCGGTGAAGGAAATTAAAAATAAAAAAAGCCGTATTTATAGTGAATTAACGACAGCGGAAAAAAAAGCGGTTGTTAAAATAGCTAAGGAAATTATTGCTCGTGCGGAAAATTTAATTTCTGTTGGTTTGGGTTATTTGTCTTTGAATCGTGGCGCGACAACATTATCCGGCGGCGAAGCGCAAAGAATGCGTTTAGCAACTCAGCTCAGTTCAGCTTTGTCCGGAATTATATATGTTCTTGATGAACCTTCTGTTGGTTTGCATCCAAGAGATAATCGTCAATTAATAAGTATTATGAAGAAGCTGCGCGATATGGGCAATACGATTTTGGTGGTGGAACATGATGAAGATATGATGCGCGAAGCCGATTATATTTTTGATATTGGACCGGGTGCCGGTGAATACGGTGGTCAAATTGTGGCCAAGGGTACTGTAAAACAACTAACAAAAGATAAAAATTCATTAACCGGTGATTATTTAAGCGGTCGCAAAAAAATTCAGATAATTAATAATGATAAGTCAGTAAAGAAAAAAAATAATAATGAAAAGTTATCTGTAATTGGAGCAACTGAACATAATTTAAAAAATATTAATGTTGATATTCCATTATCAAAAATGGTATGTGTTACAGGAGTTTCAGGTTCTGGAAAATCAACACTTATTTTAGAGATTTTAGGTAAAGCATTAGCAAGGCATTTTTATCGCGCCAAAGCTTTTCCCGGGGCTTACAAAAAAATTAACGGTTTGCAAAATATAGATAAAGTGGTTTCTGTTGATCAATCGCCGATCGGTCGCACGCCTCGCTCAAATCCGGCAACATATACCGGAGTTTTTACAGCTATACGAGATTTGTTCACAGAAGTTAAAGAAGCTAAGATGCGCGGATATGATGCCGGTAAATTCAGTTTTAATGTTAAAGGCGGCGGTCGTTGCGAAACATGTTCTGGCGATGGTCAGATTAAAATAGAAATGCAATTTATGCCTGATGTATATGCGCCATGCCCTGATTGCAACGGGCGGCGTTATACTTCCGAAGTGTTGGATATTTACTATCGGCAGAAGAATATAGCCGATGTACTGGATATGACGATAGATGAGGCGCGTAGATTTTTTGCCGATAAAAGTGCCATTTATGAAAAGTTAAATGTATTGTATGAAGTTGGTTTGGGGTATTTAAAGTTAGGTCAGCCGGCGACGACATTATCAGGCGGCGAAGCGCAAAGAATAAAATTAGCCACTGAATTGTCGCGTCGTGCCACTGGAAAGACATTATATATTTTAGACGAGCCAACTAGCGGTTTACATTTTGAAGATATTCAACGATTATTAGGAGTATTGCGTGCGTTGGTTGATAAAGGAAATACTGTTTTGATCATAGAGCATAATCCTGGTGTTATGCTGGCATCTGATTGGATTATAGATATGGGGCCGGAAGGAGGTGATAAGGGGGGCCGAGTGGTTGCTGTCGGTACGCCTAATGATGTTGCGAAGGCGAAAACGGCAACCGGTGAAATTTTACGCGCGATTTTGAAGAAAAAATAACAAAAACCCCCGCTTCGGGGGTTTTTGTTATTTTTCGTTTTTTATTTCTCTTAATTTGCGGCGGAAGCGTCCTTTTAAGTAATTTAATTTTGCTCTGCGTACGCGATATTGTTTTACCACTTCAATCTTTTCAATTTTTGGTGATGCAAGTGGCCAAATTTTTTCCACCATCCATCCTTTTGAATCTTTGCGTACAGTAATTGTGCGAGAAATACCCGAACCTTTAATACCCATAACCAGGCCTTGAAAAATTTGGATTCGCTCTCGTTCTTTCTTGCCTGTAACATCTTTAATTTTTTCATGAACGCGCACAACCATTCCTGGAC
>CAZMZN010000001.1:8285-15371 GCA_964570945.1 uncultured Gammaproteobacteria bacterium | reverse complement strand
CTATCTGTTGCATCTGTTGTGTCAGGAGTCTGCTCTTCGGTATTGTTGTCAGTTTTTTCGTCCTGTGTTGTAGGGATTGTATCGGTTTCTATTTGTTTGTTGTCGCTACTTTGATTATTTTGTGCATTATCTGATGCGGATTCATTCTCAGTAGCGTTACTTATATTTTTTTCTTCGTCACTCATAATTTTGTGTTATTCATCGTCAGAGGAAGGGGATGCCTTCATGAGCGAATTTTTTAAAAAATTTGTGGCGCAAGTGTAGCGTTTTGTCGTCTTTTTGTCAATATTAGTGCTTGTTTTTTATAAAATTTGCCAGTTTAATCACTGTTTTTTGAAAAACTTCATCAATTGTTAAATTATCGGTATTTATTACCAGGTCGTAGTTATCTGTATCATATGCGCTAATGCTATAATAGCGTTGATACCTATTTTCATCAGATTCTTTGCGTTTTTGATTGGCGGCAATCAAATCTTCAATTGTTCTATATTTATCTCTTTGTTGATTAGTGTCTTGCCAGATTCGCATAGCGGCAATTTTAGGAGAGACTTGAAAAAAGATTGTAATTTTCGGTTCGGTAACAAAATACCAGGCTACACGTCCTTCAAAAATTCCCCGCGATAATTTTTCTGATAATATTTTTTGCATTTCGTCCATTTTACGATCTATAGCAGAGTCGCTTTCCATTAATTTATTTAATTCATCAAGAGTTATGCCTCGTTGGGCAGCTTCTTCTCTTAGTAATTTGCCTATATAGATTCTCGGGATGTTCAGTGTGCGAGCTAAACGTTTACCAAATGTTGATTTGCCCGAGCCTATATCTCCACCTATCGCTATTCTTAGGATGGGTTCATCTTTTAAAATTTGTAGGGCTTGTTGCAGATTCATAAAATTAAATTTGCGGAATTTCTTGCAAGACTTGTTGTAAATCTTTCGGTAATGGAGCGGTAAAAGTTTTTCTTTCTTGATTTGGTAAAGTAATGCTTATTGTTCTGGCGTGCAGGAAAATCCGGCCGATATCTCTGGGTTTCAGGCCGCGTTGTCTATATAAAGTATCGCCAACAACAGGGTGGCCAATGGCAAACATATGCGCCCTGATTTGGTGGGTGCGTCCAGTTTCAATTTTAACATCCAGCAGCGTGTGATGGGGGAAAGATTGCAGCACTTCATAATGAGTTATTGCCGGTTTACCGCCTTGTGATAGCGGTTTTGCCGCCATGCGCCCGTTGTTTTTTGAACGTTCGATGGGTAAATTAATAGTGCCATTTGTTTTTTGCATTTTACCTTCTACTAATACCGTATAATGTTTTTCTATTTCTCGGTTTTTAAACTGTTGTTTTAAAAATTGGAATGTATCTTGGTTTTTGGCGATTATCATGACCCCCGAAGCTGCTTTGTCCAAGCGATGAACCAGCCCTTCACGGCCAGGTTCGCCAACATTGGCGATGGGAGGGTAATAAGCGAGCAACGCGTCAACTAAAGTCGGATCATTATTACCCGGAGCATCATGAACTATTAAATTAGCCGGTTTATTGATTGCCAGGATATTCTCATCTTCATAAATAATATTTAATTTTGGTACCGGCTTGTTCGTTTTTGTCTTTATGAAAAATTTTTCATCATAAGTAATCAGGTCGTTTGTATTGACCTGTTGTTTGACTGTAGCTGGTTTATTGTTGACCAAGATAGCGCCGTTTTTGATGGCTTTTTGAACACGGTTGCGGCTAATGTTAAGCATTTGCGCCAGGCTGATATCCAATCTTTGTGGCTCTTGTTGGCTTAATTTAACGGTTTTCATGGCTAAAGTATGGCATAATTGACAAAAAACGGTCAAAAGGATTATTATTTTTCTGCTTTATATGTTATATGGGCCAGTAGCTCAGTTGGTTAGAGCACAGAGCTTATACCTCTGCGGTCGTTGGTTCGAGTCCAACCTGGCCCACCAGAGCAAATCAATTGATTGTTTTATAAGCGGCGTTGTTGCCGTTTATTTAATTTTAAATTTCTATAAAAGATAAAGTAGTGGATAAACAGTTTGTTTTCTCTGGCAAAAATAGCTAGAATTCAAATATATAATTAATTTTTTAAAATATGGGTTTTAAACTTGGAGATTTTTTTAAAGGATCTTTGCCAAAGGAGGTGGAAAAGGGTGAAGATACTCGCGGCAACGAAGAAGCCGCTGAACATCAGGTGCCAGAAGCGGATAGTGCTGTGATGGCGCCGGAAACAAATAATGCTGATTCCGAATCTTCGGAAGCTACTGAAGGTGCTGGTTTGGGTAATGAAATTGAAAATCAAGAATCGTTGGCGGTTGATGAGGGGGAGAGTGTAGCACCGGAAAACGAAGGTCATGATGATCTTGAAAGTAGTGAGGATAATGAAGAAGCAATTATGCCGGAGGGTGAAGAAAAAGATGAGGCAAGAATGGCGGAAGAAGATTTGGCATGGCTTGAGCATGCGTTAGATGAATTGGGTATAGAAGAAGAGTTGCAAGCCGCTGAACAAACACAGGAGAAAAAACAAAATTTAGAAGAGCGGTTAAAAGCGATTGATGATATTAAAGAAAAAAGACTTGCTAAAATAGAGAAAGCGCAAAATCCGTTTGATGTAGAAGAAATTTCTTTAGATGATTTTAATGCTGGATATATTAAGATTTTAGAAAGATCAGGCGTTAACAAAGAAAATATTAAGAAATTAAAAATTTTATTAGATCAAACGAACAAGATTAAAACACAATTGGCACAAAAGAAATTGGAAAGTGTTGTTAATAAATATATACAAGTAATTGTAGCTCCACAGCTTGCTGAAGCGCGGCTCGCCTTTGAAGAAAAAAGGCAGGAACTGGCTGCAAGAGTGGAGCAGCATTATGAGGAGCGAAAAAAGATTTTAAGCGAAGCTTTGCGAGAATTAACCGGTGAAGTTGAAAAATATAAAGAAGTAGCAGAATCACAAGAAGAATCTGCTGAAAATAAAGCGAAAGCCGGTGACGCGTTGGCAAAAGCGGTAGATAAGGTAACCAAATCAGCCGCTACAAAAGAAGCGAAAGTAGCCAGAGCTGAGAAGAAAACGGGCAAAGAACGTTTAGAAGGTGTGGAAGCGGTTTACAAGCAGGTTGATGCTATTGTTGAGGGGACTATGAAAGTACTTATGGAGAAATTGGATGATAATTTTGGTGAAGAATTGTTGGCTGGTATATATGGAGCAATGGAAAATGAAGATCAGAATGAAAAAGTAAAGGAAATTAAAAAATGGCGTGCAGAATTGGTTGATAAAATTAAAACCGCAAGAAAAAAGATTAAATTAAATGAAATTGTTCCATGGTTTGGCATCCCTATAAAGCCACCGGAGTATTTCAGATATATTGCTATTTTAGAGAGCGAAAATACACAAAAAATACTCAAAAAAGAAAATGCTGATGAATTGAGTGATAAAATTTCTGACGCTATTGTAATGGCTCATGCTTTCAATTATTTAATTGGCAAAAGATTGCGTTCTGGTGGGGGTAAAGCGAATAAACAAAAGGGTAGAATGTTTGTAGTCCATGACAGTATTATGGAAGCCGTTCAGCAGAATAACGCTCGATTTGTTAAAACCAAAAAGCGTGGCGTTAAAAAAGGCGGTAGCAATCAAGCCGGCAGAGAAAGAATGGCGCGAGTAAAAATTGAAGTTTCTAAAAAGGATATCGCTCAATTCCGGGAGAAAATCAAACAAATTAAAGAAAAAATAAAAGAAGAAGAAAACACGGTTCTATTAGAAGCGGAAAAAGTTCCGGTCCAAGTTTCGATTTCCACTCATAAAAAGAAAATCATAGGAGAAGTTCCGGTGGCGGTTGTATTGAAAGTAGCAGAGAAAAAAGATGGAGGTAAATACTGGAAAATAGCCAAGCTTTATGTACCGAAAGGTGCTGAGCGAGCCGCTGATTTATTAGTTAGACCCGGATCTGCCGCTACTTATGCATCGCCAGATTCTGATAATAATATGAAAGAATTCCCGTGGTGGATTAAAGTGGCGGCGGAAAAACAAGGCTTAATCTCCGAAAAGAAAGAGAAATAAATTTGAAAACATAAAACAGGCGTTTAAACGCCTGTTTTATGTTTTGCTGTGATTTGTTAAAATATAGAAGTCTATGTTTTTCGTTACCGCGTTTTTATTTTTTACCGGTATTTGGTTTTTGTATCTTGGTATCAAAACCGCAGATACACCAACAAAAGCTTTTGGTATATCTTTGTTATTAGCTGCAGTGGGGACCGCAATTATCACCATATTGGTTTTAAGTTCAATAAAAGCGTGATATGACAGGAGTTATGGTGCTTTCATTACCGATTATTATTTTCTGGTTTTTTATTTTTTGGATTTTGGGAGGCATTGTTTTTGCGGTTATTTCCATCCTTCACGGTTCACGTTTAAAAAAAGTTCGTTTTAGTTGTTTGTTTACATTGATATCAGCAGCATACGCTTATGGGGCTGTTTATACCGGTTTGACGCTTGGAGAAGAAAATATAAACAGTTGCTTGCAAAAAGCCAATGGTTGGCTTCAGTCTTTTTCATCTATTATTGCTTGCGGGGCTGTTTCCATGGTGTTGTCGGCAATAGCATGGTTTTTATTGTTGATTGTAAGCGGTTTGGTTTTAATGTGGTTTTCGCAAACAAGAACGAAAAAATGGATTGACAAAAGTTCAGATAACAGTAATAATATTGCTGTTAAAAATGAAAGCAATTCTCAAAAAAGGGCGGCTAGCTCAGTTGGTTAGAGCGTCACATTGACATTGTGAAGGTCACAGGTTCGAGTCCTGTGCCGCCCACCAAATGGTTCTTTCAAAGCCAAAAGTCAGATTTTGGTGTGATTATACAACCAAGCTCAAATTTATTGTATCTCAAAAATTCCTGAGAAAGAGAAGGTTTGCCGCACCAAAAAATTATGCGGCAGTTGGCCGTATTTTTTATATAAAATTTTATATAAAATGTAGCGCAGTTATTTGTTTATTTCTTGTTTGATAAAATTAAGAGCTTGTTCTTTGTTGGTTATTTTTCCTAATAATTGTTCATCGCGAACTTTATCTATTAAAATTCTATATATCGGACCAGGTTGTATGCCTAATTGTTTAATGTCCGAACCGGAAATTAATTTGGGCGGATTATTTTTCATTTGTTTGGCTAGGCGTAGGGCGATATGGGCGCGGTCTCTGCCGATAGTGAATTTACCGGAAGCGGCGTAATAAGCGTCAATTAAAAATAAAAGCTGGCGGCCGGTTTCAGAAGTGAATTTCTTTTCAAATAATGCGGGACGCATACCGGCCGGATCTGTATTCTCAAAAATATTAAGCAAGTCCAGCATTTTAATAACATCGTTGATTTTTATTTTTAAGTTGTGATTTTTTTCAAATTGAAAAAAATGCAAGCGCGTCATCAGCTTTTTGCCGACATCTTTATCCGGGAAAAACGAAAATAGTCCAGCTATTAAAGTAGTGGCGGTTGGTGATTGTAGCTCGTGTTTATTTAGTAATTCTTTTTTGTGTAAAAAATTTAGTATTTTTAAAGTTTTTTGCATGGCAGTTTCGCCACCATCTTCTATTATGCTATTTAGATTAGCAATTTCCGGCATTAAGCTGGACAGAGCGCCACTTTCATTCCATAAATTAAGGGTATGGGTTGGATGGTGGAAAAAACCCAACAAAAATTCGCGACCTATTGCGGAACGTGGAGTAATAAATATATAATTGCCATTTTCATCAAGTATCGTATTGTTTAGCAGGTAAATATTATCTTTAATTGCTTGCCAAGTTCGGTTTTCGATTGCGAAGTTTAATTGCGCGGCAAATCTTAAGCCTCGCAATATGCGAGTAGCGTCTTCAAAAAATCTTTGCCTTGGGTTTAAAACCGAGCGGATAACTCCTTGTTCTAAATCGGTGATCCCAAAAAACGGATCAATTATTTTTTTATTTTTAAAATCGTATGCGATGGCATTGATTGTAAAATCGCGTCTGGCCAAATCATTTTCAATATCAAGTAAAGGATCAGGCTTAATTTTTAACGATTTACGGCCGGAAAGATGATGGTCACTGATTTGTTCCAATCTTGGCAGGGTAATATCAAGAGGTTTGTCTTTTAAAAAATTTTTTGGCCAAAATTTGAAAGCGCCAAATTCTTTTTCCAATATTTCCAATTTTCCGTATCGTTGTAATTGTTTTTCTATCTCTGATTGATCTGCGCCGGCTATGATTAAATCCAAATCTTTAGGTAATTTACCGAGTAAAATATCGCGTATTGATCCGCCGACGAGATATATATTGGTTGTTGGCGTTTCTTTAAGAAATTGTTGTGTCCACTGTATGCGTTGTTCTTTGTCAATAAAAATTTTTACCCTTTGTTCGGGTGTTAAATTATGATTAGAGTAAAGAGTAAAAAATCCTCCATGCATACCGATATTATATCATATCGGCAATTATAAGTTGGCGCGGATTTTTTCTTTGAGATGGGAAATAACTTTTTGTTCCGCTTTGATTATGTCTTGGTTGCGTAGGTGTAAAAGTGCGGATTCACGGCCTCCGGCGGCGTTGAAGGGCGCGCCAAGGTGCAAGGCATCATATGGGCGCTTAGCATTTAACATTACAGAGATGGATTTGTCTTTGCGTTCAAAAAATAGAGCGGCGATTGATGCTTCCGGGGCGCTCATGATCAATTCATCAATGATATTTTCCAAAGAAGATTCATCTGCGCCGGCTATGGCGAAATCATGGCGGGTAAGCAGTGTCCAAACAATTTTATATTGAGGATCTGATTTAAGTCTGGCTAATGCGCGTCCCCATAGGCGTAAAGTTTCCACGGTTTTTGTTTTGTAAAGATTGCGCACTATTTCATCTCGTCTGGCACCGCGTGCAATTAGCTCGCCGGCGGTTTGCAAAGTTTTGGGAGTAACATTATCAGAGCGAAAACTTTTTGTTTTAAAAATCATGCCCGTTAAGAAATAAGTAGCCACATTTTCATCAACCAATGTTTCGTCAATTTCATTAAAAAGATTAAAACATACTTCTGAACAAGCAACCGCACTCATATCTATGATATTTATTTGTCCAAAATGTTCATTGG
>CAZMZN010000001.1:0-8275 GCA_964570945.1 uncultured Gammaproteobacteria bacterium | reverse complement strand
TCTTGATATTTTTCAAAAATTTCCGCAAATGCTTCTAGATTATTGGCACCGATAGTAATTATTAGGTCGTATTTATAGCTATCAGTGACGATGTTTACATCATCTTTATTCCAAAAGCCGTTTTTGGGCAATAAATGAATATGCAGTTCATCACCTTCAATATGATACGATAATTCGTCAACTTTGGCTTTTTTTGCGTTGAGTTTAATTGTTAATTTGCGAATATTTTTAATGTCGTGTTTGATTGGCGTTTTAAAATTGAGAAAATTAATAGATTTTGGCGGTCGTTCACCGGCGCTTATAATTTCCAGCGGTTTTTCCATTTTTTCTAAAAGAGTGGCGATGCCAAAAGCGGCAGTGTAATCATCGGTATTGGCATTTTTTGGCAGCGCAATAAGCGGCCTTTTAGACCGCTCCAACATTGTGATAAATTGTTCGTGTGAATCTAAGGCCATTTCCGAAATCATGAAAGATAAGAAGCAACTTTATAATGAGTAAAAAAAATAGTCAATAATAGTTAGACTTTGATTATTATGAAAGAAGAGATGCCTAAAAGATACAATCCCAACGAAGTGGAAGACGATATTTATGCCAAGTGGCTGAATAGCGGTTATTTTACTCCGGAAAATTTGCCTGATTTGAAGAATAGAAAAGATATATTTTCCATTGTTCTACCTCCGCCGAATGTTACCGGTACTTTGCATATGGGCCATGCCGTGATGTTGGCATTACAGGATGCGATGGTGCGCTTTGCTCGTATGTCCGGAGCGCGAACATTATGGTTGCCGGGCACGGATCATGCCGCTATTGCTACAGAATCGAAAGTGGAAAAAATTTTGATAGATCGAGATGGTAAAACTCGCCATGATTTAGGTAGAGAGAAATTTTTGGAGAAAGTGAATGAATTTGCTCGCAATAGCCACGATACTATTGTTGGGCAAATGAAAAAAATGGGAACCAGTGTTGATTGGACAAGAGAGGCTTATACTTTGGATGAAGAGCGCAGTCGGGCTGTTAAAACGGCTTTTGTAAAAATGTACGATGACGGTTTGATTTACCGAGGTTTTAGGGTGATAAATTGGGATCCAAAAGGGCAAACAGCTGTTTCAGATGATGAGGTAGAGTACAAAGCCGAAAAAACAAAGTTGTATACATTTAAATATTGGCATGATTTTCCGATACCAATCGCTACAACAAGGCCGGAGACAAAAGTGGGCGATACAGCGGTAGCGGTTCATCCCAATGGAAAATATAAAGAGTTTATCGGTCAAACATTTACAGGGGAATTTGCCGGTGCGTCTTTGCAAATAAAAATTGTTGGCGATGACGCTGTAGATGAAGAATTTGGCACAGGGGCCGTTGGTGTTACACCGGCACACAGTATAGTGGATAGTGAAATTGCCGAGCGTCATAATTTGCAAATGAAGCAAGTAATAGGTGAAGATGGAACAATGTTGGCAAGCGCAGGCGATTTAGTGAGGGGAAAGTCTGTATTAGAAGCGCGTAAAATGGTGGTTGATTGGCTTAAAGAAAATCATTTGTTAGAAAAAGAAGAGGAAATTGAGCATAATTTAGCGATAGCGCAAAGAAGCGGCGGCGTTATAGAGCCGTTGCCTAAAAAACAATGGTTTATTGATGTAAATAAAAAATTTACCTTTCATCAATCCAAGAGAGCGCCAATCAACGGTTTGCAAGACGGTCAAAAAATTTCTTTGAAAGAAGCTATGCGTCATATTGTAGATAGCGGCGCGATTAAGATTATTCCGGATAGGTTTGAAAAAGTGTATTACCATTGGATAGACAATTTGCGTGATTGGAATATTAGCCGCCAAATTTGGTTTGGGCACCGGATACCGGTTTGGTATAAGGGCGAGGATATTTTTGTTGGTATAGAGCCGCCGGCAGATCAGGGTTGGGAGCGTGATCCGGATACATTGGATACTTGGTTTTCATCCGGTTTATGGACTTTTTCTACACTGGGATGGCCACAAGAAGATTCTGAGGATTTAACAATGTATCATCCGACTTCTGTTCTGGAAACCGGTTATGATATTTTGTTTTTCTGGGTGGCACGCATGATTTTAATGTCGGTTTATTTTTTGGGTGAAGTGCCTTTTCATACAGTGTATTTGCACGGTTTGGTTAGGGCGGAAGATGGTTCCAAGATGAGCAAATCAAAAGGCAATGTTATTGATCCTCTTGATATGATTGAAAAATATGGAGCCGATGCCACCAGATTATCGCTTTTAATTGGAACAACCCCGGGTAATGATACGAGGTTATCTGAGGAAAAAGTTGCTTCTTTCCGCAATTTTACCAATAAATTATGGAATATATCCCGTTTTATTTTTATGAATGTTGATGAAATAAAAAGCATAGATGCGGTAGAGCCGAAAACATTGGATGATAAATGGATTTTGTCAGAGTTTTATCAATTAAGCCAAGAAATTGATGAATATTATCGTAATTACCGGTATTCATTATTAGGTGAAAAGTTGCGTGAATTTACTTGGAATAAATTTGCCGATGTTTATTTGGAGAATGCAAAAATACAAAAGGGCAAATCAACTCAAGAAATTTTACTTTATATTTTAGAGCGTTTATTGGTTTTTTGGCATCCTTTAGCGCCATTTGTTACAGAAGAAATTTATAAAAGGTTTGACGGCGGCGATCTGTTAATGGTTCATGCCTGGCCGCAAATCAGTGAATTTTCTTTATCTGACGAAGAAAGCAAGAATTTTCTTCTAAAACAAGCTATAATTGAAAAAGTGAGGGTTGTACGGGCGCAAAAAGGTTTGCCTTGGAAAGAGCGATTAAAAATTGCCTTGTTTGGGTGTGATAATATAGCCAATCAAGAAGAAGCTTTAAAACAGCGCCTCAAATTATCAGAAATAGATTGGCGAGAATCTGATAATCCGCAAATTGAAATTGCCGGTGAAATTTATAACTTGGAAGTTTAATATGGCCATTGATATAAATGAAGAAAAAATAAATGCTATTTTGACACGCGGCGTGGAACAAATCTATCCTGCACCGGATGTATTGGCTGAACTGTTGCGTTCCGGAAAAAAGATGAGAATTTATGTAGGTGTAGATCCGACCGGAAAACATTTGCATATCGGTCATGCTTTGCAATTGCGTAAATTGAGGCAATTTCAAGAATTGGGACACGAAGTTATTTTATTGATAGGTTCTTTCACAGGAATGATCGGTGACCCGACTGATAAAACGGCTGTCCGCAATCAATTGACAAAAAAACAAGTTCTTGAAAATGCTGCTACTTATAAAAAGCAAGCGGCCAAAATTTTGTCATTTTCCGGTAAAAATCCGGCTAAGTTGATGTTTAACCATAAGTGGCTGGCAAAAATGACATTTGCCGAGGTAGTTGAATTGGCGAGTAAATTTACCGTTCAGCAAATGTTGGAGCGAGATATGTTTGAAAAAAGAATTAAAGAGGGCAAGCCGGTTTATTTACATGAATTTTTGTATCCTTTGATGCAAGGATATGATTCTGTGGCTATGAAAGTTGATTTGGAAATCGGAGGCAGTGATCAAACATTTAATATGCTTGCCGGCCGAACTTTAATGAAAGTAATGGGTCAAAAGGAAAAGTTGGTAATGACTTTAAAGTTATTAACCAACGATGAAGGTAAAAAAATGAGTAAATCGGAAGGAGGTTTCATTGCGCTTGATGATGATTTGGTAGAAAAGTTAGAAAAAATAATGGCTATGGATGACTCAATGATTTTACCTTATTTTGAATTGGCAACAGATGTACCTATGGAAGAAATTGAAGGAATGCGTATCCGTTTGCGTCAAGGGGAAAATCCAAAAGATTTAAAGATGCGTTTAGCGCATACGATTGTTGCTACATATATTTCACCGGAACAGGCAGATAAAGCTCAAGAAAATTTTATCAATGTATTTCAAAATAAAAATATGCCAACCGATATGCCGGTTTATAATTTACCGCGAGAGAGCGATATTGTGAGTGTTTTATTGGAAACGGGATTGGCGTCATCAAAATCGGAGGCAAGGCGATTGATTGGGCAAAAAGCGGTAAAGATTGACGGCGTTGTCGTTGATGATGTTAATGTTTTGTTAAAAGGAACAAAACAAGGTATCGTACTGCAAAAAGGCAAGCGACATTTTGTAAAATTGACCGATTAGTTATGTATATCAAAGATCAAATTAAACGAGACATTTTAATGTCTTTGCGTTTAGCTGTTGGTAAAGAATTTGATAGCGGTGTGCAGGATATTGCGGATGCTAATCGAAAGTATGCGGATTTAACTTTTGGAGTTTTTGAATTGGCAAAAAAACAAAATAAAAATCCGGTGGAATTGGCGCGAGAAATAGCGGCAAGAATTGAGCCGCCAAATTTAATAAAAAAAGTTGAGGCTGTGGGTCCGTATGTTAATTTTTTCTATGATGATGAAAAGTTCGCAGAAGCTGTTTTAGGACAAATTGAAGAAATGGATAAAAAATATGGAACAGGCACGGTGGGTGAAGGCGTGTCTTTGTTAATTGAATACGCGCAGCCCAATACTTTAAAGGATTTTCATATTGGCCATGTTCGAAGTTCTGTGTATGGGCAAGCGGTAGTGAATTTGGCGCGAGCAAATGGTTATAAAGTTATACCCGTTTCCTATATCAATGATTTAGGATCTAATGTCGCAAAAATTTTGTGGTGGATAAAGAAAAAATATCCTAATTGGAAAACCGTTTCCGGCAAAGATAAAAGCGAATTTTTGCAAAAAGTCTATATTGAAGCCACTCAATACGAAAAAGAGCATGAAGAAGCAAAAGAGGAAATCTCTGAAGTTTTCCAAAAGTTAGAAAATAAAGATAAAGAATGGATGGGGCTATGGAAAGAAACGCGAAAATGGAGTTTGGATGATTTTGCCAAATACTTTAAAGAACTAAATGTTTTTCCTGAAGCTACTTATTATGAAAGTGATGTATTACAAGAAGGAAAGGAAACAGTCAAAAAATTATTAACCGAAGGAATCGCCAAAAAAAGCGATGGCGCTGTAGTTGTTGATTTAACAGATGAGAATTTGGGAGTAATGTTGCTTTTAAAAAGCGATGGAACTTCTTTGTATGCGACACGCGATTTGCCGCTTGCGTTTAAGAAAGATAAAGATTTTAACGCCGATCGCCAATTGTTTGTAGTTGATGTTCGCCAGTCATTGTATTTTAAACAAGTTTTTGCCACCTTAAAGAAGATGGGTTTTAAAAAAGAATTACGCCATTTGGCGTTTGATTTTGTCACTCTGCCTGATGGCGCAATGTCATCGCGAACCGGCAATGTTATTAAATATAAAGATTTGCGCGATGAAATGGTGGAACTATTGGAAAATGAGACGCGTGAACGCCATCCCGATTGGAATGACAAAAAAATAAAAGAAACAGCTTTCACGATTGCTATTGCCGCTTTGAATTTTATGATGTTGAGGCAGGATCCGGAATCTGTCATTACTTTTGATGTCAAGGAAGCGATGTCATTTGATGGTTTTACCGGTCCGTATTTGTTGTATACGATCGCGCGATTAGAGAGTTTACAGAAAAAAGCGAATTTAAAACCTGTTGTAAATGGGCAATTTTTGCAAAATAAGCTGGAATTAAAATTGGCGCGCGCGTTGGCAAATTATCCGGATGTAATTAAAACTGTCGGCCATAAATATAAAACATCATTATTAGCTTCTTGGGTATTTGAAACGGCGAAAATTTTAAATGAATATTATCACACGGTAAAAATTTTAGACGATGACAATAAAGACAGGGTCGCAGCGCGGCTGGCGTTATTGGTGGCGGTTAAAAAAATATTGGTTAACGCATTAGACTTGTTATGTATCAAATCTTTGCGTGAAATGTAGATATTTCCCAAGTTTTCTGTTAAGTTAAAAGAAATAATAAAAAGTATGGCAAAAAATAAATCAGCGGAAACAATAATAGCGCGCGGTGTGCGCGTGGAGGGGGATTTTAAAAGTGAAGGCGATGTGATTATAGAGGGGGAGGTTTTAGGCAAGGTGCAAACATCGGGCGATTTACAGATTGGCGAAGAGGCAAAAATACACGCCGATGTTGTGGCTCAAAATGCGGTGGTTGCCGGTGAAATAAGAGGCAATGTTAAAATTGCCGGTAAGCTTGAACTGTTGTCGTCTTCAAAAATGATTGGTGATATTATTACTCAGGTATTATCGGTTATGGCCGGCGCGGAAGTTAACGGCAAGGTAACTATGGATGGGCGCCCGGTGGAGTTGGAAGAGGATCAATCGGAAGAATAAAATAGCGATTTAATGTATTGTTATATTTACGATGAATTTATCAGAAGCCCCAAATTTGAGAGAGAACTGTCTTTAATTGAAACACGGCTTACAGATTTGGGCATAGCCGGTAAGATCGTGCACTTGGCTCTTTTTCGCGATCCGAAAGAACTTATTAAAGATGAAATTGCCAAAGGAGCAAAAACTGTAATCGCTGTTGGTAATGATGACACTTTGCGCAAAGTTATTTCAGCCGCATACGGACAAAAGGTGACTGTTGGCATCATTCCGCTCGGCAAAGACAATAATTTAATTGCTAAGATGCTTGGGGTGCCGTTTGGCGTGGCGGCTTGCGATGTTTTGTCGGCAAGAATTGTTGAAGAGTTAGATTTGGGGTTTGTCAATAAAAAAGTTTTTTTGGACGAAGTGTCTGTAAAGGCGAATTCAGAAGTAAAAATAGAATGTGATGAAAGTTTTTCTATTACGCCATCGCGCAATTGTTTGGTAATTGTAAGGAATTTTTCTTTATCATCGGAAGATGATCCGATCAGCAATCCAATGGACGGAAGATTGGATTTTATATTGAGCGTTCCTGAGAGAAAGCTGTTTGGAAAAAAGAAAAATACGACTTCTTTTATACCTTGCAAGACATTATTGATAGAAGCTAAAGAGGGGATAGAGCTGTATATTAATGGTGAAAATGTAAAAGCGGAAAAAATTTTGTTTGCCGTTGCGCCAAAGTCATTAAAGGTTATCACGGGCAAAGAAAAATATTTTATTAAATAAATTTTAAAAATTATTATGGCTAAATTAAATAAAATTATATTATCCGTTTTTGCGATTTTGGTGTTGGCGGCGGGTTTGTTTTATTTTGTTCAAGAAAAAAAGGCGAGTGATTATCAAAAATATTTAAAGGAAGCTCAAGAAAATGTGGCTGCAGAAAAAGCGGCAGAGAATTTATTAACCGAAATTACAACAGTAGATGGTGCAACTGCTCAGAAATATGAAAATACTTATTACGGTTTTTCTGTAATTATACCCAGTGATTACACAATGAATACCGATTCAAAAGATGTGATTGTTAGTTTTATTTCGCCGCAAGAAAATGAAGCAGATACTTTTGCGGAAAATTTTAATATTTTGACCACACAACTGCCTGAGAATATGACTTTGGATGATTATAAAGATAGTGGTTTGAGTTATTTGCAGGCACAGGTGGAGAATTCAAAAATTATTTCCGTTGATTCTATTGAATTGGATTCTGTGCCGGCGTATAAGATTATTCATACCGGCAAGCAAAATAATAATGATATGCAGTGGGAGCAGGTAGTTACAATTAAAGATGGTCGCGCTTATGTTTTAAGCTTTGTCGCCCGGCAAGATACGTTTGCCGATTATAGCAATGATTTTGATAATATCGTGAACTCATTTAGGTGGAGCGAGTAAAATTTACATGAGCCGTGTAAATGATTATTATATTTGCAGATAATATATTGCGTGTAAAAAGTAAACAAAAAATCCCGTCGGTTGACGGGATTTTTTGGTGGGTGTTGAGGGACTCGAACCCCCGGCCTTCTCGGTGTAAACGAGACGCTCTAGCCAGCTGAGCTAAACACCCCGGTTGTTTTTTAGAGCGCAAAGATAATAACATGAGTAGTTGTTTTTGGCAAATCTATTGACTGTGTCGTCCGGCTTGGTTATATTGTTTTTGCTTATTTGGCGAACGTGGCGGAATTGGTAGACGCGCAAGCTTGAGGGGCTTGTGGGAGCAATCCCGTGGAGGTTCGAGTCCTCTCGTTCGCACCATGTATAATGCTTATTAAAACAGCCTTTCAGGCTGTTTTTGCTTGCGTAAAAGTTTTGATATGATAATATAAAAATGACCACACACGATAATGCGAAAACCCTCGTAAGGATTTTATCGTGTGTGGTCACACTTACCTTGCGGGGGTTTTCGTGTTTTATTAATAAATTATGTTATTTTTTATGACCACATACAAGTATTT